>ONYB01000171.1 GCA_900321895.1 uncultured Brachyspira sp. | reverse complement strand
TTTCTTTAATTTTTTAGGGCTTTTCTATGTTTTTGTTACATTTCGTTACATTTCAAAAAGGTAGAGTACTAGCGGGCTTTAATTGATAAAAGTTCGCCAACTTTAGTAATTACGAAGTTTAACGCTCCGCCTTGCTCCTCAAAAACTTGTCTGCAAGCGGCTTTTGCTTGGTTGTAACAATTTTCCTCCGAAAGTAGGGTATTTAGAGTTAAAAATAGTTCATTTGGAGTAGAAACAACTTTTGCGGCACCTGCTTTTTGGAGAATTGAATAAATATCTTTAAAGTTATGAATACATGGGCCTGATAATGTCGGCTTGTCGTAAACGACGGCTTCTAGCGGATTGTGTCCGCCTGTTTTGTTAAAACTTCCGCCAATAAATGCAATATCGCAAATAGAATACATTTTGCCGAGTTCACCGAGAGTATCAAGAATAATTATGTCATGGTCTGTAAATTTTTCGTCTTTCGAACGTAAACCGTAGGATAATTCTCGTTGTCCGATAAGTTGTTCGATTTCCGGTACTCGTTGAGGGTGGCGAGGAGCAAGCAAAAGTTTCAAATTCGGGAATTCACTTTTGAGTTTTTTAAAGCAATCAAGAACTATTTCATCTTCGCCCTTGTGTGTGCTCCCTCCAATCAAGACTTTGTAACCGTTTTGACCTAAATCGATATCGGCATCTTTTTTCTTGATGTCAAATTTCAGATTACCCATGAATTCGGTATTCTTCATCCCGAGCGAGATATATTTTTGCAAATCCTCTTGGCTTTGAGCATAAACTGCCGTGAAATTTTTAAAAACTTCATTAAAAAACGGTTTTGCGATTTTGTAAGTTTTGTATGTTGAATCGGAAATTCTGCCGTTAATTATGCAAATCGGGATATTCCTTTTTTTGCAACCGACAGCAAAATTAGGCCAAATTTCGGTTTCAGCAATCAATACAAGTGACGGTTTTAACTCGTCTAAAAATTTATTTACGGCAGACGGGATATCAAACGGGAAATATGTGACTAAATCGGCAATCCCGTCAAATTTTTTCTGTGCAATATCTTGCCCAGTTTTTGTACCTGTTGTGACGACTAATTTGTATTTTGGAAAGGTTTCTTTTAATTTTTTTACCAAATTCTCTAATGCAATGACTTCTCCCACAGAAACTCCGTGGAGCATTATGATTTTGCCATCAGGTGAAAACGGCGATTTTAAATTGCCGAATTTTTCCTTCCAGCCGAAAGATTTTTTGTGGATTACTCGTTCTAAGTAAAAAAATGGTAATGTCGCATAAAAAATTATTGTTGTTAAAAATCCATAAATATTCATATTTTGATTATACAACGGAATTATTAAAAAAAATACAAATTAACAATCCTTATTATTATAATAATAGCAAGTTGACAACGGTTTTAAAAATCTATAAAATGTAGTTATGGCAATCGTTTATTTAAGTTTAGGATCAAATAAAGGTGACCGTATCGGATACATCCAGCAGGCAACGAGCCTTTTGGGACTGGCGGACGAAATTTCCATAATTCGCACCTCTGCGTTTTATGAAACCGAACCTTGGAATATGAATTCAAAAACTTGGTTTGTAAATGCCGTTGTCGAGGTAAAAACGTCTTTATCACCGGAAGCATTGCTTGAGGAATGCCAACGAATTGAACATCAACTCGGACGCACTCCAAAAACATCCACAGAGTACGAGGACAGAACGATTGACATTGATATTCTTTTTTACGGGAAAGAAATTATTAATGAGGAAAATCTTACAATTCCGCACAAATTCGTTCATTTGAGGGCGTTTACACTCGTTCCGCTTTTGGAATTGATACCCGATTTTGAACACCCTGTATTGCACAAAACGATTGCGGAATTGCATAATGACTTAGAAAATCCGGAAATGGTATTTTTATATGGCACAAGAGTTGAAATGTAGGGTTGCGATTGTCGGCGGAGGTCCTGCCGGTTGTATGTGTGCATATTTTTTGCAAAACGATTGTGAAGTGACGATTTTTGAGGGTAAGTCACCGCTTGCGACACTTCTTGCAACAGGTGGCGGAAGATGTAACCTCGCACACGCAGAGTATGAATTTCGAGAACTTGTAAAAAATTATCCGAGGGGCGAAAAATTTTTGTATTCTGTTTTCTCGAAATTTTCGACAATTAATACGGTGGATTTTTTTGAAAGTATTGGCGTTCCGACGTACACTCAGGACGATTTGAGAATTTTTCCGATTTCTAACAGTGCCGTTGATGTGCGAAGCAAATTTTTGAACGCTTTGGACAAAACCGAAATCGTTGAAGAAAAAGTTCTTGAGATAAAAGAGGTTGAAAAAGGTTTCCGTTTGAAATCTTCAAAAGCTTCGTATCATTTTGATAAGGTGGTTATTGCCGTTGGCGGGCATGCCGGATTTGAGCTTGCAAAAAGTTTTGGGCACAATATTATTGAGCCAAAGCCTTCGCTTACGGGCTTAAAAACAAGAGAAAATTTTCTTGAATTGAGCGGTGTAAGTTTTAAAAATATACAGGCAAAGGTTAATAAAAAGACTTTTAGCGGAGATTTTATGTTTACGCATACGGGAGTGACAGGGCCTTTGATTTATCAAATCTCGTCGGTTATGGCTCGAGAGAATTTTCCGTATTGCATTTATTTGGATTTTGTCGGGGAAATCGATTTTCAAAAAGTTCTCAACGAGAATTCGCAAAAGAGTATTAAAAATCTAATAGCCGATTTTGTACCAAAATCCTTTGCGGAGTTCATTTTGGAACACCTGAATATTGATGCAAATACCAAATGCCACCAAATTGACGGAGCTACTCGAGATAAAATTTTGCAAAAGTTGAGAGGTTTTCAAGTGACAGCCGAAAGTCCTCGTCCTGACGGGGAAGTTGTCACCTCCGGCGGGGTTGATTTGAAGGAAATAAATTCTAAAACAATGCAGTCAAAATTAGTCGATAGTTTGTATTTCTGTGGAGAAGTTCTTGATATCGACGGGTTTTGCGGAGGTTTTAATCTCCAAAACTGTTGGTCAACAGGGTTCGTTGCTGCCGAAGGTGTTCTTCAAAGCTAACATCCCCTCAAAACTTACGCAAACTCGGTCGCAGGATTAATTCTTATCTTTTGCCTCTTCTTGTTTTAAAATGTCGCAAAGGCCTTCAAGACGTTTGTCCTCCATTGCATTAATCAAGTCCTCAATTTTTGAGAATTTATTGAGGGCAAAACCTGTTTCTGCAAGTAATACACAATCATTGCATAATCTGTAGCCTTCATATTCTATTGAGCCTGCAAGAGGTTTTTCTTTTCCGCAACAGTCACAACCAAAAGTTTCGATTTCGCTGTCGGGATTATCTTCTATATCATCAAGCCTCATTTGCTCAACAACGGCTTGCATTTCTTCTACAATTTCTTTTTCGCTTTTCATAAATTTTCCTATTTTATTAAATCTCTCATTTTTGTGACAGCTTCAGCAAGTCCCGTAAACACTGCACGGGAAATTATGCTGTGTCCGATATTTAGCTCATACAAGCCGTCAATTTCGTGCATTCTTGAAACATTCTCGTAATTTAGTCCGTGTCCGGCATTAACAGTTAAACCAAGGCTTTGTGCCAGTTTAGCCGCACTTTTAAGCTTCATGAACTCTTCTTCTTCCCTATCAGTTCCAAAGGCTTCAGAGTATGCTCCTGTATGCATTTCAAT
>ONYB01000084.1 GCA_900321895.1 uncultured Brachyspira sp. | reverse complement strand
GGTGAAGGAAACACCGGTTGCACAGTCATCGCCCATATTCCCGAAAACCATTGACTGAACGTTTACTACAGTACCGAAATTGTGGTCAATTTTGTTGATGTTTCTGTAAGCAACTGCACGAGGAATGTTCCAGGAGCGGAAAACTGCCTCGATAGCTTCTTGAAGTTGAATATAAGGATCTTGTGGAAATTCTTTTCCCGTTGCCTCTTTGATAAGCCTTTTATATACCGGAATGAGTGATTTTAGCCCTTCTGCCGAAATTTCGGTGTCTTGCTTAACCCCTTCTTTTTCCTTAACTTTTTCAAGTTCTGATTCAAAATATTTTTGTCTGTCCATTTCCCAAGCAACAGAGCCGAACATTGTCAAAAATCTTCTATATGAGTCGTAGCAGAAACGTGGATTGTTGGTTAATTTTATCATCGCTTCAACAGTTTCGTCGTTTAAACCGAGGTTTAAGATAGTTTCCATCATCCCCGGCATTGAAACTCTGGCACCCGAGCGAACTGATACCAAAAGCGGATTTACTTTGTCACCGAACTTTTGTCCTTTTTGTTTTTCAACATCATGCAATGCTTTTTTTACTTCGTCCATCAAACCTTCAGGCATTTTATTTCCGTTGTTGATGTAGTCCATACAAGTTTCGGTTGTAATAGTCAGCCCCGGTGGAACAGGTAATCCCAAGTTTGTCATTTCCGCAAGGTTTGCACCTTTACCACCCAAAAGATTCCGCATATCTGCGTTACCTTCTCTGAATAACCATACACGTTTCTCTGTCATAATAATCTCCTTTTATACGATTAAAACACTAATTCATTAACTCTTGCGAAAATTGTATCATAAAAAAAATTAAAAAAACAATAGTAAAATTTGGGAAAGTTTAATATTGAGGTGAATAAGTGAATAATAGAATTCGCCCTCGCTCGGGTTCGTGAATAAGTTCTTTTCGTAAAGTAAGTAGGTTAGTAGGGATTTTATGTAAAACAATTAAATTTTTGTTATCCTGAGGAGTCGAACAATACAAAAAGCGGATACCATGAAATAATCATAATATCCGTTTTTCGGTAATGGTTTTATCGCCTGAAACAGTTGGAAATACTTCGTTTATTCCCTCATACGGCAAAGCTCCCGCCATGCCAGCTTTCTACACTGATTTTTAAATTTCAACTACCCAATCGGGTAATAGAAATTTATACAAATTGCGTATATTATATTCAGGTGAATGAGAGTAGGAATTATGAAAAAAATAAAAATTTATATTGTAGAAGACTATCGGCTTATTAGAGCCACGTACAAACACTTCTTTGCCTCGGTTGAGAATCTTGAAGTCCTCGGGGATTTTGAAACTGCTGAGGATTGTATTGACGCCATGGAAACCCAAAAGGCTGACGTCATTTTAATGGACTTGGGTTTACCAAATATGAACGGTATTCAAGCCACCCAATATATCCATGACAATTTTCCTGATACAAAAGTTATCATACTCACCTCCCACGACAAGGAGGAAGAAGTTTACGCCTCACTTGCATCAGGAGCTAATGCGTATGCACTTAAAGAAATTCCGCTGACGGAATTGGTTAAAACTATCGAATGTGTGGAGAAAGGCGGAGTTTGGATTGACCCGAAAATTGCCAAAATGGTGCTTAATATTTTTCCAAAACCGCACGACGCAAGCGATTTTGAAAATCTTTATCAAAAACCCGATAACGATTTCGGTTTGAGCATGCGTGAAAAAGAAGTTTTGAAACTCGTTGTTCAAGGCAAGTCAAATCTCGAGATTGCCGACGACATAAATATCAGTCTTAACACCGCAAAAGCTCACCTCGTCAGAATTTTTGAAAAACTGAATGTTTCAGACAGGGTTCAAGCGGCTGTAAAAGCAGTGAAATGCAAATTATATTAAATCTGTATTACTCTTTAATATCAGAGGCGAATGAGTTATGAAGAATAAAAAAATTAAAATTTTAACAGGCTTAACAACCTTAGTATTTGCGGGCTTACTGACATACCAAACAGTTTGCATGAGCAATCGCTTTGGGATTATTAACCTTGCTTTTTTAACAATTTTGACAGCACTTGTTTGCCTTGCGATAAAATCTTCAAACCCCAAATCGCAAGAAAACAAAAAAAAATCGATTTTGGAATCGGACATAATCTATTCTATAGAAACAATTCCCGTGCCGGCTTACGTTATGGACATCCACGGTCGATATTTGTGCGGAAACAAACACTTGAAAAAACTTACAAATTTTCACGGGGGCACTACTTTTTCGACAGAAATTTTCGACGAAATACACTCCGATACTCAAAACAACGACCTGAAAATCATTGTAGAAAAACAACAGACCGTAAACAAAGAACTTTCCTACAGATTTGACAACAATTCCACAAGAATTTTCAACGTTACAAAGTCACCGATTTTAAACATAGAGAAAAAAGTTTGCGGAGTAATTGTATATTTGGTAGACGTTACGCAAAAATACGAGCTTATCAATCAGCAAAAAAGATTCATCGCAACACTCAACCACGACCTAAAAACGCCGATAATCGCACAAATTCGCTCACTTAACATGCTTTTGAACGAAGACTTCGGGAAAATTAACCCTGATCAAAAAGAGATTTTGGAATTGACAGCGAGTTCCTGTAACGAAATCTACGACATGATTAGGACTGTTCTTTCCTCCTACAAATTTGAAAATAAAGAAATTAAACTTGACCACCAAAAGCTTGATTTTCAAAAACTTGTCCAAGGATGTTGCAAACTTATGGAGCAAGAGGCAGCAGAGAAAAACATCAAATTCGTCACGAACTTCAAGGAGGACGAAAACATTATCAATGCGGACATAAATTACCTTAAACCGACCGTGCTTTTCTTGTTGAAACACAGCATTTCGTATTCCTTCCCAAATTCATTTATTGAAATTTCTACTCACCAAACCGAAAACGACATAACTTTTGAAATTATCACCAAAAGCCCATATATTCCGGAGGAAACACTCCACAGTCTTATGGACAAATACGTCGGACAAATTTCAAGCTACACAAAAATCGGTTTTGGGATAAAACTAAACTACTGCACTCAAGTCATAAACGCCCACAGAGGCAAAATCATCTTTGAAAGCAAACCGACAAACGAAAACACTCTCGGCTTTTCACTACCGCTGAACAGCACTGGAGAGTTTGGATTGATTTCATTCCCAAAGTTTAGCTATTTTTAAAATTTACCTATAACTATCCAATAGCTCAACTACTGATCTTTTTTGTTTTATTTGCTCTATAAATTCCTTTATATTGAATGTTAAAATATCAAGGTTTTCTCTTATCTTATACAAATTTGCAACCTCAATCGTATCTTCATGAACAACTGGAGCAACAAAAACTGAAAATGATAATGGATTTTGTTTTAGAGCGGACTTTAAGTGTCTTCTTATAGGAACAATTTCATTATTCACCTGATCTTGCCTACCACACATCAAGGTTACCTCAAAATAGCTATTGTATTCACTATCAAAACATTCTATATCTGCTAACCCACCACTTGCAGTAAACACAGGTAACCCTTCATCATCAACTGAATAGTTTGGACTTACGACAAGATTTTTAAATTGCTGAACAAGGGATATGCTTGTCAAAAATTCTAATCTAGTTGGAGCATTAATAAATTTCAAAATGCTATCTTTACTTTCTTTTTTACTGCAAACCTTGACCAATTCCTCAAAAATTTTTTCTTCTGTATATTTTTCCGCATATTTGTATAAAGTTTGTTGCTTCACATTTTGTAAATCAAATTTTGTTGATTGTTTAATATCTAATACACGATTATCTATAGTACTCATGTAATCGTAGTACAATATTTTATCTGTAAATATCGGATATTTTGAATAATTTTCAATAACATACCGAATTTTATTTTCCTCAAGCATATTAAAATCAATAAATCTGCCATTACCACGCAAGGAAATAATTCCAGTACTACGCATCTTTCTGATATATTCATCAACTGCTTCTCCACAAATTTGATTCATTTTGAATCTATTCTTTTGTGAAACATTTGCCCCAAGGAGCTCTAAACATCTTTCATATATAAATTCATCAGAATAATTAAATCCGAAATTTTTTCTTAACGTCTTTATATATTCATATACACCTTTTGCATTATTATCATTCCAACATATCAATATTGATAATTCTTGTCTTGATAACCCTGCACTATCTTCTTTTTTATCTTCTTTTAGCAATTTTAAAACATTTAATAATAACAACAATGGTGAATTGGAATTAAGATTTTTTCTAAATGGATTATTCGTTTGATATTTCATTAATGCATTTAACATCACATTTTGAATTTTTCGCTCATTTACAGACTGTTCATTGTATGAATCTATTAACATGTGTCCTGTATTTGAAATTCTAATAGGTTTATTCATTTCGTAATAAGTAAATCCTAATTCCATCGGCAATTTATACCATGTATCGAATCTTGAATCCCAACCATGTTTAAAACCAGCTTCCTTATGGTTTTGTGGACTATTTTCAATAATTGTTTTTATATCCACATCTGTATAGAATTTATCAGCATCAAAATATATATCCTTTAGATGAAAGTTTTTTAATTGATACATAGTCTTATACAACTTGTTTTTTAAAACTTTTTTAATAATTTCGTTTATTATCTCAGTAGTTAAAACCATATTTTCATAAGGCAATAAACAATTCAAAAAACCTGCAATTCTATCTGGATTTCTCATTGTAGTAGAAAATGATAGTGGCTTTCTTTCTGCATTTCTTGTTTTTGACATAAACTCCTCTAATAATTTGTAACTAATACTTCTCTTGTTGGGCGAACTTTATTATTATTAAAACTTATATAATAACTATTTATTTCGTGAATATTGTACTTTTGCATCCACTTATCGAAAATTTCATTATGTGTTTCTTTGTTATAATCGGCAACCAAATTTGAAATTGCCCATTTAAGTTTGCTACATGTTAATTTGTCTAGCAATTCTAACAATTCCCGCTCTTTACTCTCATTCCAAAGTTTATTATATTCTGAACATGTTATTAAATATGGTGGGTCAAAATATACAAAATCATTTTCTTTATATGTTAATAAATTTACAAACTCTTTATAATCAAAATTATAAAAATGAACAGATTTTGAGCACACATTACTAAAATACATTTTAAGAGCATTTAAAACATTCTTATTGAAATCTACATTACCAACGGGTAAGTTAAAATCACCCTTAGAATTAAATCTTAAAATTCTATTAAAGCCATAAATAAGTAACAGATATAAATCTAAAACATTTTCTTTATTTTTATTATACTCATCTCGTAAAAAATTATAACTTTTTTTATTAAATTTGGCATAATAAGTTTTGGGATATTCCATTTTTAATTCATTTGGAACAATATCTTCTATAAACGAACGAGACAATCCCAATTCAATAATTCTGTTTGTAACTTGTTCAAAAAACATATCAGGACAAGAGGAACATGTGCACAAATAATTGTGTAATTTTATCATGTTTTTATCTATATCATTTAAAACAAACTTATGAGCATTTACATTTAAAAATACAGAACCACCACCAACAAAAGGTTCAACATAAGTATTTATTTTGGTAGGAAAAAATGGCAATATCTGATTTAGTATACGATACTTGTCGCCTACATAAAAAAACGGAGAACGTATCAAACCAGTATTAACTGACCTTTGTGATAAAGAGGAATTCTTTATGATCATCAAAGTTTGTTTTTCCTGAATTGAAGAATTTATAATTGTGCTCATATCTCGTTGTTTTTCCTTTTGAATTTAAAATTTCTTCGATTTGTTCTAACGAAATTTTATTTTTTGATGAACTACTCTTTGAATTATATGTATTATTATATGAAACCGCAATAAATTTACATTGTAAATTTTTTATAAGCTCTTTAAATACATTGGAAGCATTTATTCTACAATATTCACTCATATTTTCTGCTGGAGGTTTTAAAGCAACACCTTCTAATTTTGGTTTTTCCCATTTTGCCAGATTTTCCAGTACATGATAAAACCTACTATACTGTCTTGAATTATAGGGAGGATCAATATAAACGATATCCGCTTTTAAATCTTTAGATAGTTTATTTACATCCTCCCTATATATCTCTACATCCTTAATTGGTGCAGGATTAATTACTTGATAAATAAATTGTGATGAAATATCTTTTTTATGAAAATATGCCTCATAATGCCCAACGGTATTAGCTATTTTATCAGCAGAATAGATTAACGAAGCCAACAATATATCTTTTTCCTTATTGTTAAATGTTCTATCTAACTGCAAATCATCCCTTATAGCACCTATTTTTTTAGCATCATCAAAACTAAAAAACTTCCCGCCAAAATTGCGTGAAAAATAGTTATCTTGTAGAGTATTTGCACTTGTCATATTCCAACTCTCTACGTACTCATTTATTTTTTCTTGATTCCACGCTTTATCAATAAAAAAAGCATTATAAATAAGATTGTTTGAAAATAAAAAATCATTAACTATTACGTGAGAATACATTTTAGAAGCTTTCTGAGCAATTATAGCAGTACCCG
The DNA here is from genome assembly GCA_900321895.1 of uncultured Brachyspira sp. GTDB lineage: Bacteria > Cyanobacteriota > Vampirovibrionia > Gastranaerophilales > Gastranaerophilaceae > Scatousia. Next base: position 16,464 of record ONYB01000084.1, on the reverse strand, counting down.
CAAAAATATCTGCAAATACATCCCCTGTACAATTTTTTTGGATTAAATCTAGTATCCAATCTGATAAGTTTGCTTTACTTCCAATATACCTTCTATTCTCAAGATTAAACAAATCAATACTCCATCACTACTATATCAATTATATAACAAACATAATTAGGAATTTATTATGGAAATTATTATGCAAAAAACATCCATTAATTATAAACAAATATAATTTTCTAAAACCTCATGCCCGTAGGTGGTGAGGATAGATTCGGGATGAAATTGAACACCGTAAATAGGATATTTTTCGTGCTCCAATGCCATAATTATTCCGTCCTCGGTTTTTGCAGTTACTTTCAGGCACGACGGGAGATTTTCCGCCACAAGCGAATGGTATCGCATTACCTCAAATTCCATCGGAATACCGCTAAACAATTTTGAATTTGTGTGAATAATTTTTGATGTTTTGCCGTGATACGGCTCTTTTGCCTTCACGATTTTTGCCCCGAAAAATTGTGCTATACACTGGTGTCCCAAACAAATTCCGAGAATTTTTTTAGTCTTGTAAAATTCTTTTATAACCTCCATAGAAACACCCGCCGTATCGGGATTTCCTGCCCCCGGAGAAAGTATTATTTCGTCAAAATCCATATTTTTTAATTCTTCAATCGTAATTTTATCGTTCTCAAAAACTGTCGGAGTTACCCCGAGTTCTTGCAGATATTGCACAATATTATAGGTGAAAGAGTCGTAATTATCAATCAAAATCACAGTACGACCCTCCTTATGCCACGGACGGAATTTATGCAATAAATATTTTCTGCATGCAACAAATCCTCTTTGTACAATATTTTTTCGGTGCAAATACCTCTATCCAAAAGATTTTGCCGCAAAACCCCGTTCAAAAGCCCGCATTTGACAGGCGGAGTGTATAATTTTCCGTTAATTGTCAACAAAACATTGCTTCTTGCCCCCTCGCTCAATTCACCTTTTTCATTAAAAAACAGTTCATCATAAATCTTTCCGTCGACAATTTTCTTAAAACTCTCTTCATAATACGGTCTATACGTGGTTTTGTGGTACAAAAAAGCTTTTCTGCTATCAACTTTTTTGGGCGAAATTTCGACCTTGCAAACCTCTGACCGTACGAGTTTTTTGTACTCAAGCGAATAGCTGCCGTCTTTTGATAACAAAATCCGTAACATTCCGTCCTGCGTAGGTTTCAGAGTTTCCAATTCAGGATTAAAATTGAATCCGAAATGCTTTGCGGAGTTTTTGAGGCGACCCAGATGTTCTGCCCACAAAAACGGCTTGCCACACTCAACCTTGATGGTTTCAATCAACTTGAAATCCTCTTCTAAAATTTTTGATTTTGTAAGAGTTTCCTCCCATTCTTCTTTGATGTCGGAATTCCAAACTATTGCCCCTCCAACTCTGTAGCGATAAGTTTTTTCGTCTGATTTTTTCTGCAAAATTCTTATCGGAACACTAAAAACAGTTTTTTTCGGTGAAATTAGCCCGATAGCCCCGCAATACACCTCTCTTGAACCTTTTTCCAAACGGTCAATAATTTTCATCGTACTGATTTTTGGAGCACCTGTGATTGAACCGCAAGGGAAAATTGCTTTAAAGACCTCAAAAAGGGTTGTCCCGTCAAGCAAATCCGCCTCGATTTGAGAGGTCATTTGATGAAGAGTTTTGTGAGTTTCGATTTCAAAAAGTTTTGAAACCTTGACCAAACCTGTTTTCGCAATTCGCCCCAAATCGTTCCGCAAAAGGTCTACAATCATCACATTCTCGGCACGGTTTTTTATGTCGTTTTTCAAAAAATCAACATTTTTCTTGTCCTGAACTTCGTCTATTCCCCTCGGAACAGTACCTTTCATCGGTTTTGTGAGAATATGCCCGTTCTTCAGTTCAAAAAACAGTTCGGGAGAAAATGAAAAAATTGTTTCAATGTCATTTTTTATAAACGCATTATAGGGCGTCGCCTGCTTTTTTAAAAGGAAATTAAACAGCTCAAACTCGTCCGCCTCGCAGTCTACATGCCTGTCGTAGGTGTAGTTTACCTCGTAGGTATTGCCGTTTGCAATTTCTTCTTTTATCTTCTCCAAATCTGATTTATATTGCTCAAACGTTATTGCAGATGAGGATTTCAGTCGGCACAAATCCGCAACATGTGGCGAAAACTCTTTGAAATCTTCAAAAACTTCAAAATACAAAAGCGGGTAATCGAAAGCGATTTTTTTACCGAGAAAAACCTCTTTTGCCTCATATCTTATGTAACCTGCAAGGTAATATTTTTTTGAAAGTTCTTCTATCTCACGAAAAGCCGTTAAAAATTCCTCATTATTGAATGCTTTTAAAATACGTAACGGTTTTTTAAATAATTTGTTCCCAAAAATCAGCATACAGAAATTTTATTAAAAAATCCGCTCCAATGCAAATTTTTACGGATGTGGCGTAATTGCGATTATTGTAATAACATCTTTGCCTTTGCCATAATGCCAAAAAATTCTGAACGCTCCGGAGGTACGGTTCTCCACATAAGATTGAAAAACGTCTTCACCGTCATAAGTTGAAAAAGATTGATATTTGTGGGTATGCAACCCAGGATGCCTCGGGTCTTGTTGAATTTTGTCAAGAGCAGATTTTATTTTCTTCAACTTCAAAACATTGCCCGACTTTTTCAAGTCACGCAAATTTTCTACAGCTTCTCGAGAGTATTTTATTTCGTACATTTTTTATTCCCAAAAATTTTCTTCCAACTCAACAACTTCGTTATTTTTGGAGTTCTCTAATCCTCTTTTTACGGAGTCCATAGCAGTTTTATTTTTGAAAAGCCAGACTTCTTCTGCCGGAATTTCGACTTTCGGATACAAAACAATTACACCGTTTTCTTTCAACTCAACGTCATAAGAAGTTACATCACTCTTGACAAATTTCCCGAGAGTAATTCTTTTTTTACTGTCTAATTTCAAATTTTTTGCAGGTACTGACATCTTTTTGCCTCCTAATTTTATTATATCGAACTTGTGGGAAATTTTCAAGTGGGAAATTCAATTTTCCCACAAAAAATTTACTTGTATAAACAAAATTTTTATGCTAGATTGTTGGAAAAATAGGGGTTGCAGATGAAAAAAGTTTTGTTATTAATATTTGCGTTATCGCTTTTAGCACCGACAGTTTTGGCATACGATGATTACGAAGGGGACACATCCTCGTTTATGGATTTCACCCCGAGTGATTTCGGGCACAATCAGGCTGTGAAGGCTCAACAAAAACTTAAACCGGCAGATCCGACGGAAAAAGAGACCTTTGAAAGTTTTATTGATAGAGAATTTGACAGCAACGGGTTCAGAAGACCAAAACCTGTCAATACCGAAAAGAAAGTTATCAAAAAAATCGGCGACCCATCTACTCAAACCGCCAACAAAACAAACACTACGGGCAAACCTGCAACAACGGACTACTATTCCTTCCCAAAATCTCTGGATGATGCACAAAACGGTCTTATGCAGTTCCCAATGATACCTACAATGTTTTAATATTGCTTAATATTTATTAAACATGTAGCAAGTTTTTTCGTTTTCAGGTTATAAAATACCATGCACACAAGATAGACACACAAGGAGTTTAAAGTGAAAGTTCAAAGTGTAAGTTTCTTAAACAGTATCAACAATATACAAAACAAGCAATCACAAAATTCGACACATATAAATTATGGTAGCATGCCTGACACTTTTGTAAAGAATAGCAGCCCTATTCTAACATCACCCGCAACGAGTACCAAACCATTGTCCTTTATGGGTTACAGCGTTTATGTCGTTGACGGAGGGATTCACTCGGACAACATGAACCATTTTGCAAAATCCGTAAGCGACAACAAATGGGACATTCACAACAAATATGTTGATACTAATTACAGAAACCCAAACCTCAAGCAAATGGAAAGCCTTGAATGGAAACTGAAAGAACTTAATTCACCAAACGGACTTATAGAAGACAACTACCACAAAGGAACTTATGTCGCAATTCCAATACTTGCAAGTGTTCCGTTCCAAAACCTTGAAGCTCAAATGAATGCGGTTATGGGAACACACACTATCCTTAACCAACAAAATATCAGAACTAAAAAGAACGAAGTTATTGAGTTTTTGAAAAGAATTTACGAAAACCCGAACCAATACAGGGAATTTATAAACTACATGGATCCGAACGGACAAGGTTTAGAAAAAACTTACGGCGTAATTTATCAGATTAACGAATTAATGAAAAAGCCGAATACAAAAGTCTACATTGCGGCAGGACACCCTGAATATGCCTCTATAAAATGGCTTACGGAACAAAGAAATCTCAAACCTGAATTGTACAACTATATTTCAACAGGTGAAGACAAAAACAACGTAATCAACAACTTGAGAAAAGAAATTGAGGGCAACGGCTGGTACGATTTCAACCTCTTGAACCTCTCTGACGCAAATGTCGTCAACCTCAAGGATAAAACAGGGGAAGAAGATTATATTTATTCGGCTTACGACTCAAGCATAAAAAGCGGTGAGCGTGGCGTTTACAACTTTTCACCAATCAGGGATGAAAACGGAAACCTCAAAGGCTACGGCTACCACGACACAAAAACCGTAGACTATCCGTTTGAAGAATTTCCTGCAAATGACGAAGTCCAAGACATCGCAAGATTTGTCGGCAGACCGCTCAAAGAAGTTCTTGCAGACGAAGAAACCACCCAAAACTTTAAAGATGCGATTTGGAACAATCAAAGCAGAGAACCGTTCAGGGACAAACTTTTCAAAGTATCGGACATCTTCCCGCAAAATGAACGAGATTACAACAAGATGGATTTGAAGGGCGATTACATAGACTCCAACCTTCAACTTTATTTCAGAGAAAACGGGAACGGCGAAGTAATTTATCCGAATTGCGACTGTGAAGGTAGCGGAAGACCAAGCGTGCTTTCAATGTGGGGCAGTTGTTTCTCAATTTTCAACGCCATTAAAAAAGATGTCGAAACCCACGAAAGATATATGGAACGAGGCTATTTCGACGAGGAAACGCTTTATTCAAAACACCCGAAAGAAATTAAAGAACTTCTAAAGGAAAGCCAAGAATTAATCAAAAGTGGCAAAACCAACGACGCAGAACACGTTTTGCAATATGCAGTTGATTTAGAAAGAGTTGCGGGCTTGCACGGTTACAAACCGCTTGAGGCTCTCGGCGACTTGTACACAAAAAAAGGCGATCTCAAAAAAGCTGAACAGTGCTACAATTCAGCTTTAAATGAACTTTCTTCCAACATGTTGGAGAAATTGAAAATCAATGGGGTTCAACATTCAATCGCCGAATGCGACAAAAATAAATTCATTTTTGAAAACCTTCAACAAAAAAATATTGAATACATCAACAAAAAACAAGATTATGACAATATGAATTATGTTCAGAAAATATTTACAACAGAGCCTCAAAAACCTGAAAGTGCCGAACCTTACAGAATTTATGTGAAAATTAATGACATGGTGCACGAAGCATCAAGATTGTATAAAAAACTTGCCGATAACTGCGAAGCTCGAGGAGAGGATTACTCGAGGTTTGCTTGTAACTGGGCATCAGGCATATTGTCATCCCCTTGCAGTGTAGGACAGGAAATTATTGAAAGAAGAGCGGACAACGATCCGTACTTAGGAGATTTTTTACATGTTGAATAAAATTACAAACGTATCTTTTACAGGAAAAATTATTGATATACACACCCACACGGGACACTGGGATAAGCCTACTTACGGCAAAGCCGACGGGGCTGAACCATATACAATCGGTGACATTTTTGAAAAAGCTAATCGTGTAAAAGAGGGCGGTGACGAGATTTCCAAGGTTATAGTTTCAAATTTGGACTGCATAAAAGAAGAAAACGGCAAACCGATTTTGGACGAAATTTCCGGCAACAAGATCCTTTTAGAACAATGTCAAACAAACGGTAAAACTGCTCCGTTGGCAGTCTGCCAACCCAAAACAGGCGATGTAAAAAACATCAAAAAACTTTTTAAAGAAAATCCGAATGCTTTTGTCGGATTGAAATTTCACCCGCTCTCAAGCGGACTTGCGGCATCGGACGAAAGATACGTTCCGTATTTGAAATTTGCACAGAAAAACGGACTTCCATGCCTGTTCCACTCTCAAGTGAATGTCGACAACAATACGGGTGCTTGCCTTAAAGACAACCTTAACCCGTCTGACCCTGAATTGATTTACAAATCTGCTAAAAAAGCTCCGAAAACTCCAGTAATTTTGGGACACATGGGAGCAGGCTGGGGCGAATCTCACTCAAAAGCCGTTGATGTAATGCTAAAATCAATCGAGAGAGGGGACGCAAACCTTTACGCCGACATTTCGTGGGTAGATTTCAGAAACCCTGAAAAACCTAACCTTGTTGCGGCAATCAAGCGACTTATGAACACCTCAAAGGGCGACAAAACCGACAGATTACTTTTCGGAACGGACGCTCCGATTGCCGAATACTCAAGAGAAGACGGACTTTACGCTAGGGTTGTCCACGACACAAAAGAGGCAATCCGCAAAAACTTTGGCGAAAAATCAGAAGAACTCATTGAAAAAATCTTTTACAAAAACGCCGACAATTTATTCTTTCAACCAAAACCTAAAAGAGGAATTTCTCGCACGGGCTGGGCTGCAATCGGAGTTGCGGCAATGACACTTTTATACAGCGGATGCCTTGCCCTCAAAGGGAAAATTCTTGCTGACAGCGAAAAGAACAGCCACATAGATTAAGGTAAAATTTTGGATTTTCAAAACTTAATTCGTTTATTTTAGAATTAGGCAAAACACTTGCAGGACGGGAAAATTCCATTTTTATTTGTTTTAAAAATTTTACCGTTCGGTAAATTTTGATCCAAAATAACCCAATTTTGACCTAAATTTTACCGAGCGGTAAAATTTACTTGACTTTTATGGGGAAATTGTTATAATTTTACCGAAAGGTAAAATTTTATGATTATTGAAAATGTTGCTGAATTAGGCGAAATCGTAAAGGACGCAAGGAAATCACAGGGGTTGACTCAAGCTGATTTAGCAATTTCAGCAGATGTCGGAGTGCGATTTATTGTCGACTTGGAATACGGCAAAGAAACCGCCCAAATAGGCAAAGTTCTAAAGGTTTGCCAAATGTTGGGACTGAAGCTTGAGCTCAAGGGTTAAGTAAAAAGGGTAAATTATGAGCGATTTATTAAATGTTTATTTAAACAAGGATTTCATCGGGGTTTTGTCAAAAGACTCCAACGGTGGAATTTGCTTTCAATACGACAAAAAAGCAAAGCGTGCCCTCTCCTTGAGTTTGCCGCTTAGAGAAAATATTTACCCAAACAAAGATTGCAAAGGCTTTTTTAACGGATTGTTGCCCGAAAGCGAACAGGTCAGAGTTTTTATCGGGAAAAGATACGGAATTAACCCGAAAAATGATTTTTCACTACTTCAAGCTATCGGCTACGACTGTGCGGGAGCTGTCGCATTTTTTAAAGATAAGCCTAAAAATTTAAAAGAATTTCACAGGATAAAAGGAAAAATTTTATCAGAAACAGAACTTGAAAAATACATAAATGAATTGCCTAAAAAACCGTTAGCAGTTGGTTCTGACAAGCGGTTGTCTTTAGCCGGTGCACAAGACAAAACCGCAGTCGTTATGATTAAGAACAAAATTGCAATTCCTGACGACACAATTCCGTCAACGAATATTCTAAAACCAGCAATACAGGGGTTTGGCGAAACGATTGAAAACGAGTATATTTGTTTGAAATCCGCCGAAAAAATAGGGATTAGTATTCCAAAAATAGAGATAGGCAAGGCAAATAATACAAAATATTTTTTGATTGAGCGGTATGACCGAGAAATAAAAGACGGCAAAATCAGACGAATACATCAGGAGGATTTTTGCCAAGCCTCAAATATTCCGAGTGCTTACAAATACCAATCCGAAGGCGGAGTAGATTTTAAAAGATGTATAGAAATTCTAAAAAGCACGACAAAACCTGCGGTTGCGATTAAGCAATTTGTAGAAATGATGATATTCAACTACTTAATCGGCAACAACGACGCTCACGGCAAAAATTTCTCAATTTTACATTACGACGACGACACAACGGCATTTGCACCAGCTTACGATATTTTGTGCACAAGCGTTTACCCTGAATTATCACAGAAAATGGCAATGAAAATCGGGGGCTACTACGAAAGCGACAAGATTTACCCGAGACATTTTGAAAGAATGGCAAAAGACATCGGGATAAGCTACACCCAAATCAAGAAAATTCTAAAAAATCAATGCGAAATTTTACCCGACATTGTCAAAGAGGTTTCAGAAACATTTGAAAACTCCGTGGGAGAAAAGATTTTGCAAGTGGTTTCAGAAAACTGCACAAGAAATTTGAAAAATTTTTAATAAAAAAGCGGCTATAATGTAAACTAAAACCCTAAAACCGACTTTTTTATTTTGTTCGGCTTTAGGGTTTAGTTCATATAATGTTTGCCTTTTTGTTAAAATCGTTTGTCTGTAAATTATGCGTGACAAGCAACTTTCATTGTGTTAGCAATAATTTCGTTGAAGCTTTCTGCTTTTAGAGAAGCTCCGCCAACCAAAGCACCGTCGATGTCTGATTTAGACATTTGTTCAGCGATTGTGTTAGGTTTTACAGAACCGCCATAAAGAATTCTAATAGAATCAGCTGCTTCAGCTCCTGCAACTTCTTTAACAACGTTTCTAATCATAGCAATAACTCTGTTTGCTTCGTCAGAATCGCAAGTTTTGCCTGTGCCGATAGCCCAGATTGGTTCGTAAGCGATAACTGATTTTGCAACATCTTCAGAAGAAATACCTTCCAAAGCAGCTTTGATTTGACCTGCAATCCAAGAATCTGTTACACCTGATTCTCTTTGTTCAAGAGTTTCACCACAGCAGATGATTGGCAACAAACCGCCTGCCAAGATAGCTTTTGCTTTTTTGTTAATCATTTCATCTGTTTCTGAGAAGTATTGTCTTCTTTCAGAGTGACCGATAATAACGTAGTCACAGCCTGCATCTTTTAACATTTCAACAGAAATTTCACCTGTGAAAGCACCTGATTTTTCCCAGTGGCAGTTTTGACCTGCGATAGAAATTTTGTTTCCACCGCAACCGCAATCACATTTAACAGCTTCTACAGCTGAAATTGATGTAAATACAGGTGCGATAACTACAGTTGGCAATTCTTTTGCTGTATAATCTTTTACAAAGTTTTTAACACCTTCAAATACTGATTTTGCTTCAGATTTGAGCAAGTTCATTTTCCAGTTACCTGCAATAATAGGTTTTCTTGACATATTTTATTCTCCTTCTTTTTGGTAAATTTACAAAAATATTATATTCAAGACAAAAAACAAATGCAATCAGATTATCGGCTAAATGCAAAATTGCTTGTTTCGGATAGTCAAACTGTGTTATACTGCGGTTATGAACGATAACTTGAAACAAACGTTAAAACTTTTGCCGTCGCTTCCGGGGTGTTATATTTATTACAACAAGGACGGGGAGATTATTTATGTCGGCAAGGCGAAGATTTTAAAACGTCGGGTAATGAGTTATTTTAATAAAAAACACTATGATAGCGTAAAAGTTCAGGTGCTTGTATCTCAGATTGAACGCCTGGAATATATTATCACTAATACTGAGGTTGAGGCACTTATTCTTGAAAGCCACCTTATTAAAAAGCACAAGCCCAAGTACAACATTCTGCTCAAAGACGACAAAAAGTACCCTTATTTTTTGATTACGGACGAAGATTTCCCGAGAATTCTTGTTGTTCGCAAAAAAAATCTAAACCCCGAAAAAGGTAGATACTACGGGCCTTATACAGATATTAGGGCGATGTATTCCACTTTGGACTTTTTAAAGAAGATTTTTCCGCTAAAACAATGTAAAACCCCAAAATTTAAAGACAGACCTTGTTTGTACTATCAAATCGGGCGTTGTATGGCACCGTGCCAAAATATGGTGACGAGTGATGAATATAAAAATCTCGTTAAGCAGGCGGAACTGTTTCTTGTGGGGAAACAGTCCGAATTAATGGCTCAAATTAAAGAACAAATGCAAAAATATGCAGAGTCAGAACAGTTTGAAAAAGCAGCAAAACTTCGTGACAGCTACAACGATCTTCATAAAACCCTTGAAAAACAGAAGGTGGTTTATGAAAACACCCGACTTAATGAGGACATAATCTCAATGCTCAATGAGGACGGTATTTTTGCGATTGTAATCCTTATGATTAGAGAAGGCAGATTGATTGATAAAAAAGATTTTGTCTACGAGGTTGAAGAAGAGGATAAAACCGAGTTTTTTGCAACCTTTTTTAAAGAGTATTATAATACGTTGCAGTTGGAATTCCCTGATAAAATTGTTTCAAATGAATTGGAAAAAGTTGGCGAGAAGGCACTTTACGAGGAATGGTTGGAAGTTATTTCCGGCAAAAAGGTTAAAATCAGTTATGGAAAATCCGCACAGGGTCACGAATTACAAATGCTTGCGGATAAAAATGCCCGAGTTGTACTCGACAATGCCAAAATCAAAAAAATGGTCAAGATTAACGAAGATTTTAACGAAATCGGCTCGTATTTGGCAGAAAAACTACAACTCAGAAATTTTCCGCACAGAATGGAATGTTACGATATTTCGCATATTCAGGGCACAAACACCGTTGCGTCAATGGTAGTTTTCATAAACGGATTGCCGAAAAAGACCGAATACCGAAAATTCAAAATCCGTACCACAGAAGGAAAACCCGACGATTTTCAATCAATGAAAGAGGTTTTGACCCGCAGAATGTCACATTTAGGCGAACCTAAATGGGCAAAACCTGATTTGATGATTATCGACGGCGGAAAAGGTCAACTGTCGAGCGTTATGGAAATTATTGAAGGGCTCGGCGTCAAGGATATTGATGTCGTGAGTTTGGCAAAACGCAACGAAGAAGTTTTTCTTCCGCATCAATCAGAATCTGTAATTCTACCTAGAGATTCGGGGGCATTGTTTTTATTCCAGAGAATTCGTGATGAGGCTCACAGGTTTGCGATAACTTATCACCGTGACTTGCGTTCAAAAGCTCTGAAAAAATCAGACGGACAAAAGCAAAGGTAAATTAACGAAATTTAACATGTCACTTGATTTTTATGATTTTTCAGATATGATAAAATTACGCAACTAGCTAGAAAAGGATGAATTATTATGTCTAAACAATGTGAAATTTGCGGTAAAAAACCGATTAAAGCAGCGAAATTGACATTTTCGCATAAACAAATTGTACATACGCAAGAACCTAACTTGCAAACAGTTAAAGCTGTTGTAAACGGCGTTTCTAAAAAAGTTAAGGTTTGTACTTCTTGCTTGAGAGCAGGCAAAGTTCAAAAAGCGTAAGTTTTTTGTTTAACAATTTTCAAAAAGGAAGAACCTCCCGTTTCGGAAGGTTCTTTTTTGCGATATTAGAGGATATTATGCTTGCGTAAAAAATCTGTTCATATTGAAGGCACTCGTGCCCCAAAGTGGTGTAGAAACTCGCATTGACGGCATTTGATAACCATTCAAAACACCACCGAGAATTCCCGGATTTGAGTAGTTCATGCCACCCATGCACCCCATTGTCGGGTATCCTCCGAAAATGCCCATTCCGCCGCAACCACAGCCAAAACCATACATTCCGCTAAATACCGAAGCTTGCATTAAATCTTGCATACCTTTTTGGTTTTTTTCGGCAGAACCGTAGCCTGCATTGTCATTTACAGCTATTCCTAAATCGCTTCCGGTGGTGCGTTTGATGTCATAAGCAATTTCGTTTCGTGCCTGACCGTTAATTAAATTTGAGCCGAAATCAATTAAAATATCGGAGGCTTTTTGCTTTTTAGAGGCACCGTCAAGTGCTGAATTAAAGCATTCTAATGCATTGTTAATTGAACTTAATTTGTAATTTAAATTTACCCAATCCATTTGTATTCTCTCTGATTATATACTTGATATATAAATAAAGTATATTCTTGTCGGGAAATTGCCTGTTTTTTGGTAAATATTAAGTATTGTTACAGCTATAACATAAAACCCTAAAGTTTTGAGGGACATGTGCCGACTGTATATATGTAAGGAAAATTATAAAGGGATAAAAGCTAATGGCATTAAGTGTTTCACAAAATCTTAATTTAGGAATTGACAGAGCAACCTTGAAACAGGTTTCTCAAGAAATACTTAAGCGTGCTGCCGAAAAAAACAGCCAATACCAAACAGCCGGCAACGAAAACTTCTTTCAAGCACGTGATCTTGGTGTTGACCTTTATAAAGGCAATGTTGATACTAATTTAGCAAAACAAATCGCAATGAATAATTCAGGGTTGCAAATCCAGCTAAGTCAACAGGCAATGGATTCAATAAAAGCCCTTAATACACAAGCTGCTCAAAATGTACAAAAAAATATTGAAGGTAAATTGACTATTGCGGTAAATGAAACAGTTCCGCAACAGGAACAACCTGCATCAACTCCAAAATTCAATAGTTTAATCAGCATGGGAACTTCAAAAGACAAAAACGGTTCAAGCCCTTCTTACCACGGTGAATTGTTGATGATGACCGGTAAACAAAAAGAAAACAACACTGAAGATACATCAATCTTTGGTTAATCTACAACGTCATCAATATGCTCGTTTTCATCTGATTTAAACGGATTTCCGTTATGTTTCAAGGATTTTTCGTCGACTTTTTTCTTTTTGGAGTCATTTTGAAGTGCGATTTTCTTGGCATTGATAACATTTGCAACATTCATCATGGCTAGCGAATTCAAGGTAGCACGCAGGACGGCACTTCTGTCCATATATTTTTCATGACCTTCAGCCTGCTCTTCTTCTTCTTTTTTTTGTTGGGCAAAATATTCTCCGCCCTGCCCCATTTTATCATCCTGCATTTTGGCAGCAGTGCCTGATATGTCCCCGCTCTTGAAATTAAAAGAGCCTCCAATCCCGAAAAATCCTGCTGACCTGTTATCGACCATATCTTTATATCCTCTAAATTTTTGTTTAGAAAAACACAATCTTGCATTTTTCTACTTCTACACGTGTTTAACAGAGTATAACTAATTCAATGATATTTTAAATCATCTAAATAAATTATTTTGCTACAATATTAATAAAAGTTTACAAAAATACTATTTGATTTCTACCGTTCTCTTTCGCCATATACAAGGCTTTGTCGGCATTGTCGAGAAATTCGCTTGCATTTTCGACGTCCCCAATTTCAGTAGCTCCACCGCTTATTGTAATTTTGATATCGGTGCCTTTAAAATTAAACGGATATTCTTCAACTGATTTGCGAAGTCTTTCAAGCGGAATTTTGGCTTTTTCAAGTGTAGTTTCGGTTAGTAGTGCAACAAATTCTTCCCCGCCATAGCGAAAAATAATATCTGTTTTTCTGAAATTTTCGAGGATTAGATATGCAACTTCTTTGAGTATGTAATCTCCGCAAATGTGTCCGTGAGTGTCGTTAACTTTTTTGAAAAAGTCAATATCAATAATAGCAACACTCAAATCGCTTCCGTATCTTTTGGCACGTAAAAATTCTCTCTCAAGCATGGTATCAAGATGTCTGCGGTTGTAAAGTCCCGTAAGAGCATCAGTTAGTGACAAGTATCTGGAGTGCGAATACATAAAATTAATCTTTTTTATAACGTCAAGTTTGTTGTCCTCCGGAACCGGAAATGTGGCAATAATTTCTTCAATATTTAAACGGATTTCGTCCAGAACTTCCGGCGGCATGTCAAACCCGACAGAACGGTTTAGTTCACTCGAATTGTCATTTTCAGCAGTCATAATTCTCCCTTTGTTCATAAAAAATTATATCAAAAAAATTGCAGCAAGACTATTTTTTTGTTAAAATTTACACGTTATGAAATTGAGTACGGACGAAATTTTAAAAAAGTTTTCTAATGATATAAGTCATCCGCAAGAGGTGAAAAGGTTGTCATTAATGCTTTTTGAGGAGTTAGGCAAAAAAGTATGTGAAATGCCGCAGGAACAAAAAGTTATTTTAGAATCCGCAGCCTTGTTGCATGATATTGGTTATTTTGAAGAAGCGAAATCTCATAACAAGCATTCTCAAACTATGATATTAGAGTACGGCTTGGACGGTTTTAGTGTAGAAGAAACAAAAATTATTGCGTGTATTGCGAGATATCATAGAGGAAGCTTGCCGAATAAGGAAAAACATGACTTGTACGGAAGTTTTGAGAAAAAAGAACGTAAAATTATAAAAAAACTTGGCGGAATTTTACGTTTTGCAGACGGATTAGACAGTGCACACCGAGCACTTATAAAAAAAATTTCAATAGACTACGACAAGAAAAATGAGATTATAGAAATTCAACTAACTCCGGAAACAAAATATGTTAAACCAGACATCACCGCAGCAATTCGCAAACGTGACCTCTTAGAAATCGGGTTCAAAGTCCAAAGCGTAGTAAAATTCGTAGGGTAAGCTTTTTGTAAATATTTGTAAAAAACACCCCATATTGTAACATTTCTTCATGAAATTTTTACTTTATATATATAGGGAAAAATATAAGGAAACACAAAAATGAGTAGTTTCGATGTAAATGTTTTGAGCACAAAACCGATAATCAGAGAAGCTGCCAGCATGAACAACGACGGCGGAGCAGGCAACCTCGGTTACATGGCTCAAGGCGAAAAGAAAAAAGAAGAAAAGAAACATCTTCAGGATGAAAGTATCTTCTGCAAAAAAGAAGAGGTTGATACCTTCGGCTATTCAAAACTCGACAACATGCCCGAATACGAAGGCTTTTCTATCGCAAAAATCTTCGCAGAAATAATTCATTCAATCCAAAGTTTGTTCACGCAAAAATAAACTTCTCCACAAGGTTTTAAAATAAGCATAAACGCAGTCAGAATAGTAGTTATTTTTTTAATTTTTGTTTATGTTACGATTGTTCTATGGAGAATAAAGTTAATGATTTTTCGATGCCGATTCGAAAAGAGGACAAAAAAATTAAAATCGGTTTAATCGGTCTTGGAACCGTAGGTTCAGGGGTTTTTAAAACTCTTAAATCTTTTGGTAATGTAGAAGTTGTAAAGATTGCAGTTCGCAACATCAACAAACCTCGTAATATTGAAGGTTTGGACAGCTCAATCGTTACTGATGATGCTTTTTCGGTTGTTAATGACCCGAATATCGATATCGTTGTTGAGCTTATCGGCGGGTTAGAACCGGCTTTTCAACTTATTGAAACTGCAATCAAAAATGGCAAACACATCGTAACCGCAAATAAAGAACTTCTTGCAAAGCGTGGCGAAGAATTATTCAAATTTGCGGAAGAAAACAACAGGGTTATTTTGTACGAAGCTGCAATCGCTGGCGGAATTCCGATTATTATGCCAATCAAAACAATCCTTGCGGGGAATGCAATTACGAGAATTGAGGCTATCTTGAATGGTACAACAAATTACATTTTAACTAAAATGGATGTTCAGGGTGCGTCTTATGAAGATGTTTTAAAAGAGGCTCAAGAGCTTGGTTATGCGGAAGCTGATCCGACAGGAGATGTTGAAGGTTTTGATGCTGCTTATAAAATTACAACTCTTGCAACTCTTGCTTTTAAAAAACGTATCAAAATTGATAAGGTTTATCGTGAAGGGATTACGAAAATCAGAGCAAAAGATATGGAAGCCGCTCACGATTTAGGTTATAAGATTAAACTTATTGCATCTGCGTATTTGTCAAAGGACGGCAAGGCTGATGTAAGGGTTCATCCGATGTTGGTTTCGCAAAAATCAACTCTTGCACATATCAACTACGTAACAAATGCCGTAAGTCTTGAGGGACATCCTGTTGGCGGAATCACGCTTTCAGGGCCGGGGGCAGGTGAGTTTCCGACGGCAAGTTCTGTAGTCGGCGATATTTTGGCGATAGCTGCGGAACTTAATACAACGAATTATTTGTTGCCTATGATGAGATGTAATCATAGTTCAGCTGCGGAAATGATTGATATAGCGGATACTGAAAACAAATATTATCTTTCGATTAATGCGAAGAATAATAAGGGTGTTATCGGTAAAATCGGTACAATTTGTGCTGAAAACGAAATAAGCCTTGCAAGTATCGTACAGCGTGGAGTATCTGAGGATAATACTGCAGATATTACGGTAATCACAGAACTTTGTCGCGAAAAAGATATGCAAAAGACGATAAAAGCCTTTGAAGCGGATGATATGATTAATAAAGTTAACAGTATGATACGAGTACAGATATAGAAAAACAGCCGGCTTAAAAGCCGGCTATTTTTTTGTTTTGATTTTTCTTTTTAAATTTTAGGTAAAATTTGCTGTTTGTGTTATTATCGGGGTATACAAGCAAAAGAGGGAAGATTTATGTATTATCAT
>ONYB01000182.1 GCA_900321895.1 uncultured Brachyspira sp. | reverse complement strand
ATTGCATTTCATCGCAACAAATTTTATAGCTCCGCCATAAGCCTCGACTGAATGGGCAATTTCGTGAGAAAGAATAAATGCCATCTCATCATCGTTTTTAATGTAAGGCATTATTCCCATATAAACTGTAACTGTCTTGTTATAAGTTTCAGAATATGCATTCACTATATTTTTCGGGTTTACATTAAACGGAACACGTTTATTGATTTTATTTGCACAAAGGATTTTTTCTCCAATATCAGTAATCTTTTCTTCTTTAACCCCTATTTTGTTCCAAAAATTTTCACTGTGTGAATTTTCCAAAATAACGGTTTCTTCTGCGAATCCACTACTACCAAGCATTACCAATGCCAAAACAATCAAAAATTTCTTCACTTTAACTTTAACCCCGTATAAATTATACTAATACCGATATAATAATAACTGTAATTTTAAGAATTTACAAGGTATTGTAAAACTTTTATAAGGATATTTAACTATTGAATTTTCTAATGCTATAATTTCATTATAGAGATTATATTATTGGAGAGAAGAAATATATGTGTGGAATAGTAGGATATACGGGAAATAAATCAGTTGTAGATATTCTTGTTGACGGATTAAAACAGCTAGAATACAGAGGGTATGATTCTTCAGGTATTGCAGTCAAGGTTAAGGATGACGTGAAAGTTTACAAAGCCGAAGGCAAATTAGAAAATTTGTGCAAGGTTTTGAGTAACCACAAAAGCGAATACCAAGATGCAACTTGCGGAATCGGGCATATAAGATGGGCAACTCACGGAGCTCCGACTGTTATTAATGCACACCCGCACACATGTACTTGCGGACATTTGGCGATAGTTCATAACGGGATTATCGAAAATTATAAAGAATTAAGAGAAAGACTTACGGCAGAAGGTTGCGTGTTCCGTTCTCAAACCGATACCGAAGTTGCTGCTCATTTAGTTGCAAGAAAATACGCACAAACAAAAGATTTAACGGAGGCTGTAAGACTTGCAGCACAAGAGTTGGAAGGTGCTTATGCCCTTTGCGTTCTTCATAATGACTATAAAAACACAATCGTTGCGACAAAAAGGAATGCTCCATTGTTGGTGGGAGTCGGAGAAGGCGAATTTTATGCTGCATCTGACGTTCCTGCAATTATCAAACACACAAATAAGGCGATGTATTTGAACGATAATGAAATCGTTACTTTGACTCCGGAAAAAATGACTTTGATTAATTCGGACGGTATGGAAATTCCGATGAAAATAGAAACACTTCCTTGGGAACCGGTAGCATTGAGTAAAATGGGCTACAAACATTTTATGCTTAAAGAAATTCACGAGCAACCGGATGTTATCAGAAATATTTTGGTCGGCAAGTTGCATGCTCCTGATGAAAATATTGTTTTAAATGAGGTTAAATTAACAAAAGACTCACTAAAAAATCTTCACCGAATTCAGATTATTGCTTGCGGAACTTCGCTTCATGCTGCAATGTGCGGTAAATATTTGATTGAAAATTTCTGTGGAATTCCGGTAGATGTAGAGGCTTCAAGCGAATACATTTATAGAAAAACGGTTACAGATAAACATACTTTGGTAATCGGGGTTTCGCAATCAGGAGAAACTGCCGACACATTGACGGCAATCAAGCAATCGAAAGAAAAAGGTTCGCACATTTTAATAATTACGAACCGTCCGGATTCGGCAATGGCTCGGCTTGCGGACAGTTTGATTTCCGTAAACGCAGGGATTGAGGTTTCGGTAGCTGCGACAAAATCATATATTGCACAGTTAATGGCATTTTATCTGCTTGCTCTTTATATGGCGGAAGTCAAAGAGAGTGTGGATAAAGATGTTTTGACCTCTTTAAAGGCTGAGATGATGCTTTTGCCGCAAAAGTTAGAAAGAATTCTTTCTAATACGGAAGATATCCAAAAATGTGCAAGAGCTTATGCGGGAACTAAAGATTTTATCTATATTGCAAGAGGAATAAACTATCCGACAGCCTTGGAAGGGGCATTAAAGTTAAAGGAAATCAGTTATATTAATGCAACGGGTTATCCTGCCGGAGAATTGAAGCACGGCCCTATTGCAATGTTAGATGAAACAATGCCGGTTTTGTCGATTTTGATGAATGGATTAGTTTATGACAAAATTCTATCAAACAGCGAAGAAGCAAAAGCTCGTAACGCAAAAATGATCGCACTTACGAACTCAAAAGATGAAAAATTAAACGATTTATTTGATCATGTTATAAGAGTTCCGGATGTGCAAGAATTGTTTTCCCCAATTATTGCAGCAGTGCCGTTGCAGTTGATTGCGTATTATATCGCTGAATTCTTGGGTAAAGATGTTGACCAACCTCGAAACCTTGCAAAATCGGTAACGGTAGAATAAAAGCTAAAAACTAACGAAAATCTTAAGGATTAACTAAATAAAAAGCCTTGAGATAACTCAAGGCGAAAATTTAGTAGGGGAAAAAGGTAGTTTTATAGAAAAATTAGTGTAGTAAGTAGTCGTTAGAAATTTTTAGAAGTGCATATCAAACTTTGGCGGCATTCCGTTGACTTTCTCATCCTCCATTCTAAGAGCGGAGCCAATCGTAAAGTTTTCGGCAAAAGCCTTATTCATTTGATATGTTATGTCGCCATTAAAGACGTTTTCATTTTCTTCTAAGAATGTAAATAAAGGTTCAACCGGAGATTTAACGATGTTAGAAAGAGTGCCTTCGGCAAGTTTCATAGTACGTTCGCCGACTTCCGGAACTTTTATATTAAATCCAAACGGTTTATATGGTCTGTTAAATGAAGCACCTGTATCTGTCATTTATTCTTACCCTTATTTAACTAAGTACAGTAAGAATATCGGCACATTTATACAAAAAGTTTAATCTTTTGTGTTTTATTTTTACAAAAGTTAACAAATTCTGGAAAATGAATTTTAGAAACAAACTTCGCTTACTCCGCAAGCATTGCCTTGATATGTTGGTCTGCACCGTCGGAAACAATATTTATCCACTTCGATTTTGCTGTTCCGTCAGGCATTTTCTTAATTGTGTTAACAAGAGCTCTACGAACAATATTGTCCGCACCGTCAAGAAGTTGTATGAGCAAATCCGTAGATTGTCTGTACATCGGCAAACTTGAAATATTTTTTGCTAAAAATTTAAACAGATTACCTTTGCATTAATTCGTTAAATGGAGCGGGAGCGAGGCTGTCTTACGCGACAAAAAAATAAAGACCGACTACGAATAGCCGGTCTTTATGGAGCGGGAGACGAGGCTCGCTTGCATCGTAGGCGAGTTACACGAGCCGTACGAGGCAGGATACTTGAACAAGTAGAACTCGGTTTGTTGCGACAACAGAGCAACAAACTCGAGTGAGAGCCTGTTTCACGCGACAAAAAAAATAAATGTAAACTAACACTCCAGATGATTATTTGTAACACGGTAAATGATTATTTGACAATTAAAAAATCACGGATAAAATTTGTGTCTTAATGTAAAAATTTTAATGCTTTCTTTCGGACTTTCGTTTAATGTGTTGTGTGAGTTAGGAGGAAATGTATGGAAAAAGTAGGATTAAACATTACACCAAAGGAATTTAGGCAATTGAGCAAATGGGCAGATGAGGTTTATAACATAGCGGTTGTAGTAGATTACTTTTGTGAAACACAGCCGGAAAAAGAAGAATGTTATAACTTAGCACCAATAGTAAAATATCTGCATCGGGAGGCAGATTTACTGAATGCATTTTTTATTGACCATGAATGCGAAGTTCAAAATTAATTACCTGTTAAATAGCATTTAAACACCATTTGAACGCCCCTTAAAAATCATCTTCCCAAATCATCTCTCGGAGCATATCTTGGTAGTCGGATTTTATTTCTTCATCGATATTAAATGTTTTTCTTGCTATCTTTAAAAGTTCTTCCACTTTATAACTTGCTTTTTTCTGTTTTAAAAGTTCTTCAGTGAGGTTTATAAAAATATTAAGTCTTGAAGGGTCTATGCTGTAGTGATTATCTAAATCTGTGTGAAAATCATCAAGCATTTTTCTTACAAGAGCATACATTGCATCTTTAGAAATGGTGTTTACTTTATAAAATCCGTCACGTTTTAATCCCCAATCACCCATTGCTTTCCATCTTCTTATGGTTCTGTCGCATACTCCTATTCTGCGTGCAATTTCTTCTTCAGTTATAAACTGCTCGACATACATTCTCTCTGCTATATCGTAAAATTGCTTTCTTTTCATTATTAGCCTATACCTACTTTCCCTTCTGCAAGCAATTTATCGGTTTCAAAAAGATAACAGTTTTTATTTTTTTCGGTATCTTTTATTACAATTTTTGTATCTTTTTCTTTTTTGTTCTTAGCTTGTTCCATTTCTTCTTTGTATTTTTTTTCTTCTTCCGCCAATCTTCTATCAGTTTCCCAAAAATAAAATACCGGCTCTTCTTCTCGATTTTTCTTTTCAAGTTCTGCAGCTAACAGAAATTCCGATAAATCTGCGTGTCCGAATTCATCCATTTCCTTTTTCTTTTGAATTGCTTTGTCCATATTGGTATTAGCGATTTTTGTTACTTTAACATTCTTCTTAAATTCTCGTTCAACACTTCTGTATGCAGCCTTATAATTTTCACATTTTTCTGTCAAAGATATTGTTTTATCCTGCTTAATATATGCTACTGCGGTTTTTAAATTACGTTTCTTTCTTGCCATAGCTTCTTTGAACTCTTCTTTGGAAATTTTATCGGCATATAATGCTGCAACGGAATCCGCAACTTCAACTGTGCCGACAAATTCAT
>ONYB01000165.1 GCA_900321895.1 uncultured Brachyspira sp. | reverse complement strand
TCAAGAACCGAAGCTACATGTAACATTCTCAACTTTTGTAATGCACGTTTCTGAATTTCCTGAGGAAGCTTTTTACTAAACGTTCCACTAAAAACTTTTTCTGTTTCTTTAGATTTAAAAGATTTTATCATAAAACCAGCTCCGTCCTGATTATTAGAGTACAATCTAATTCTATTATATCACAGGAAAAATTAATGTCGTTTGTTGCTACAGAGTAGGTTAGGCTATGTCTGACAAAACAAAAACTTGGGTTCAAGTCCGATACAAAAACAAACAAAAAAGAC
This sequence comes from uncultured Brachyspira sp., assembly GCA_900321895.1. Taxonomy (GTDB): domain Bacteria; phylum Cyanobacteriota; class Vampirovibrionia; order Gastranaerophilales; family Gastranaerophilaceae; genus Scatousia. Next base: position 3,441 of record ONYB01000165.1, on the reverse strand, counting down.
ACCTGTTAGGTGTCTTTTAAAATGGTGTCGGAGATGGGACTTGAACCCACACGGAAAATCCATACGCACCTGAAACGTACGTGTCTACCATTCCACCACTCCGACGTAGTGTCGATTTATATTCTTTTATCAACCTCATATTCGCTGGCAATAAACACCGCAAGCCCTGCTAGCCCGATGTGCAATCCACGTATAATGTGAAGGTGTTTTCGTCACGGGTTACAATTATGTACTTTGCGTACTCCTTGCCACCCTTTTGCAAACGACCTTGTCCTTCGCCAGACATCACAAAGTCACTTTGCATCAACGCTGAGAACTCTTCTCGAGTTACGTACATTTTTGCCAGTAGCTCTTTTTGTTTTTTTTCGTTCATTTCTACCTTACATTTTTGAAAAATTCATCAGAAATTAGCTGTGAATATTTTGATTTTTCATTTACGGAAACCAGAACACGATTTGTTCCGTCCTTCGCTTTCGCTACTGATATTATACCCGAAACATCTCCTATTGGCAAGCGACTAATTTTTGCGTTGAATTTTACATAAGGATTTTCTTGCCCGTAGGAATATATCGTTCCCCGTTTCGTAACTTTTATTTCATCAATGGATATCGCTTGATATTTTACTTTTTGCAAAGCAGATTTCAGTTTATTTTCTATATCGTCGGATTTTATATCGGCTTGCGTCAAAATTTCTTTCTTTGAAGAATCTACAACCACCAACTTTTGTCCGGATGCCTTGTGCTCCGCTACTACGGCATTGTATCCCAACATGCCGGCAGCTTTTTCAAGTTCAAATTCTTCGTTAATTTTAGAAAAATCTCCGACTTTTTTTGCTCGCTCTACAATCGTTTCTTGCGAAGGATTAAACCATTGTGAAAACCAACCGTTTACGAGTTCTTTTCCGCCCAAAGACATGAAACCCACAACGGCAAGCGTGATTATTACGGCTCTTATTAAATTTCTTAAACAACCCATTCTAAAAATCCTCTTTTTATGATATGATTTAATTATAACTATGACAAAATCTGAAATCAATAATATTAATACGAGAGATGTTGAATTCGATAAGCTGACTCCTGTTATGCAGCAATATATGGAAAATAAAAAGCTTAACCCTGATGCTGTTTTGCTATATCGTTTGGGCGATTTTTATGAAACATTTTTTGAAGATGCCGTTCTTTTGTCAAAAGAACTTGAATTGACGCTTACGGGCAGAGATGCAGGCAGTTATTACGGTCGAATTCCTCTTGCTGGTATTCCGGTAAAAGCGATTAACGGTTATTTGGAAAAACTCGTTGCAAAAAATATCAAAGTCGCGATTTGCGACCAACTTGAAGATCCTAAGTTTGCCAAAGGGTTGGTAAAACGTGGGGTTACGAGGGTAATCACGGCAGGAACACTTACTGAAAGCGATTTCCTTAAGCAAAATTCCAACAATTATATTTGTGCAATGTTCAAAGATGAAAAAAGTGAGGATTACGGTTTTGCCTATGCCGATATTTCGACAGGCGAATTCAAGACCACGCAAGCTTCGTTGAACTTAATTATGGCAGAGTTGGCAAGGATTAACCCTGCGGAAATTATTGCACCATCGCTCGCTCAAAAAGTTCAACCGTTCCAAATTGTGCCGGAAGAAAAAATCGATTTGCCTGAAAATATTCAAAAAATGTATAATTGTTCAAAAATTCCGTCAAACGTGTTTTCTGCGGAGTTTTCGAGTAACAATTTGAAAGCTGTTTTTGAAACTCAGAGTTTAGAGGCTTTCGGGTATTCTAAATATAAACTCGGCTTTAGGGCTGCCGGTGCTTTGTTGGCTTATGTTTGGGAAACTTTGAAAAATAATATTCCGAAATTTGAAAGAATTGAAACCTATGAGCTCTCTGAATATATGATTTTGGATAGTGCTACAAGAAAAAATCTTGAACTTGTGGAAACATTAAGAGAAAAGAACAAGTTCGGTTCACTTCTTTGGGCTGTAGACAAAACTAAAACTAATATGGGTGCAAGACTTTTGAAAAACTGGATTTGCCAGCCACTCAAGGATATTAATCAAATTCTCGCACGTCAAAACAGCATTTCTGAATTTGTAGAAAAGACAAGTATCAGAAAATCTTTTATTGAAAATTTGGAAAGAGTTTACGATATTCAAAGGCTTTCTACCAGAATGAGCAACGGCTCTGCAAGCCCGAGGGATTTTTTGAGTTTGAAGGAGTCTTTGTTTGTACTGCCTGAACTTGCAAAAATCGCAGAGAGCCTTGAATTTAACCCGCTCGAAAAGATTGAAAGCTACTTGCCTGAAATTCAAGAGTACACAAATCTTATTGACCGCACGCTTATGGAAAACCCGCCAACAGTCTTGAAGGAAGGCGGAATCATTAAGGAAGGCGTCAACGGTGAACTTGATTACTTTAGAGATTTGTTGACCGGCGGTGAGAATTGGCTTAAGGATTTTGAAGAACGTGAAAAAACTCGCACAGATATAAAAAATCTTAAAGTCGGTTACAACAAAGTTTTCGGGTATTTTATCGAAATCTCAAATTCAAATCTAAATCTTGTACCACCAGAATATGTTAGAAAACAAACCTTGACAGGTGGCGAAAGATTTATTACGGATGAATTAAAAAAGCATGAGGACGATGTGCTTTCTGCAAAATTTAAATCATCGGAGTTGGAATACAAACTATTTACTGATTTCAGAGAATATTCAAAAGAATTTGTTTCAAAAATTAGAGAAATCGCAGAATGTATTGCACAAGCGGACGTGTTTGCGGCACTGGCGGATGTTGCGGTCGAAAACAACTATTGCAAGCCGATAATTGATGAGTCGGATGATTTTATTGTAAAAAACGGCAGGCATGCGGTTTTGGAAAAAATTCTTCCGCTCGGCGAATATGTCTCAAATGATTTGGAGTTAAAATGTAATTCGCAAACGGACACTCAATTTATGATATTGACGGGCCCTAATATGGCGGGGAAATCCACATATATGAGGCAAAATGCACTTATTGCATTGCTTGCACAAATCGGCTCTTGGGTACCTGCGGATTATGTAAAACTTGGCGTTATAGACAAAGTTTTTACACGTGTCGGAGCTTCGGATGATTTGACTCTCGGGCAGTCAACATTTATGGTTGAGATGATTGAAACTTCTTATATTTTGAATTCGGCGACAGATAGAAGTTTTATTTTGTTAGATGAAATCGGCAGAGGAACAAGCACTTATGACGGTGTTGCGATAGCTTGGTCTGTGGCTGAATATATTGCGACAAAGATTAAGGCAAGATGTATTTTTGCAACTCATTATCACGAATTGAATGTTATGTCGAAGACTTTCCCTCAAATAAAGAATTACAGAATAACTGTTTCAGAGCAAAACGGTGAGATTGAATTTTTGAGAAAAATTGTTCAAGGGGGAGCAAGCAAGAGTTACGGTATTCAAGT
>ONYB01000087.1 GCA_900321895.1 uncultured Brachyspira sp. | reverse complement strand
GCTTAGTCGAATTAAACAATGAAAACAAGCTGATAGAAGCACAAAGTCTTGAACAACGTGTAAAATATGATATTGAAATGATTAAGGAAATGGGCTACTGCTCGGGTATTGAAAATTATTCAAGAATTATAGAACGTAGACCGCCAGGCTCACCTCCTGCAACCCTTTTGGACTATTTTCAGGGTGACTTTTTGACGGTGGTGGATGAATCCCACGTAACACTTCCGCAACTCAAAGGAATGAGCCACGGCGATGCAGCAAGAAAAGATGTTCTCATAAAATACGGATTTAGGTTGCCTTGTGCAAAGGATAACAGACCGCTTACAAACGAAGAATTTTTCTCAAAAGTTCATCAAAAAATTTACATTTCAGCAACGCCTGGGGAATTTGAAAAATCGACATCCTCACAACTTGTAGAACAAATTATCAGACCGACAGGTTTGGTCGACCCGAAAATCCACGTACGTCCTATTGCAACGCAAATTGAAGATTTGAAAAACGAGATTAAAAAGCGTACGGACAAAGACGAGAGAGTGCTCATCACGACCTTAACCAAGAGAATGGCAGAGGATTTGACGGATTTCTTTATTCAAGAAGGTATTCGTGTCCGCTATCTTCACAGTGAAATTCAATCGCTTGAGCGTGTCGAAATTCTCAGAGATTTGAGGCTCGGCGAATTTGATGTTTTGATTGGGGTAAACCTTTTAAGAGAAGGGCTCGATATTCCTGAAGTTTCGCTCGTGGCGATTATGGATGCAGACAAAGAGGGCTTTTTGAGATCAGAAACAAGCCTTATTCAGACAATCGGTCGTGCTGCCCGTAATGCTTGCGGTGAAGTTATTATGTATGCAGACAGAATTACGGACTCGATGAAAGCCGCAATCGACGAAACTGAACGCCGTCGAGAAATCCAACTTGCACACAACAAAAAATACGGAATTGTTCCGCAAACAATCAAAAAACCTATCGAAAACAACTTGCTTTCACTTGTTGCAAGCTATCGTGATTTGGAAGATATCGTTGCGGAAGAAATGGTTGACTTGGGGGTTGAGAAAAAGGATTTGCCAAAACTTATAGACAAACTGGAAAAAGATATGCACAAGGCGGCAAAAATCCTTGACTTTGAGAGAGCTGCAGAAATTCGTGACAAGCTCAAAAAACTTCGAGAAATGGTTAACAAAAAATAACAGCCAATTAGTAGAGCTTTGCAGCCTCAATAGTTTCTTTGCCTTCTCGTTTTTCAATCAGAGAAATCAATTCTTCGCTGTACTGTGCAAAATAATTCACACCTATAACTAAATTGTAAAGAATTGCAATCGACCAGATATAACTGATTAAATAGTTGTCAAATCCAACAAACATCCAGAAAAGATACGAAATAAAACCGATTACAAGAGTGGTCAAAATTCCGAGTTTCACAATCAAATATGAAAACATTATAAAAGTGTCACCCATAACCTGCCCCAAACGTTTGATATTGTAAGCATCAATCAGACTCAATTTTCTAAGGTAAATAATAAAACCTGATGCCGGAATCGCAATAAGTAACAACCAAATAATGATTTTTGCTGTCATATCAAGGACGGCATGGTCTGCCGAAATATCAAACAGCCCACAGAGAAAAGTCCCGCCAAAATATGCAATCGCAGTATAAACACCAAGTGCCAAAATTGTTTTCAACCCGTTATAAGCCATTGACAAAAGATTAATTCCGGGGATTAAAACTTCTTTTTTGATAGAGGCATTATTTGCGGATTCTGCAAGAAATCCTAAAAGAAGAACGGCAAAAACCGCCACAATACAGCCTGAAATAAAATCATAATGACCGCTTGCGACGATATCTCGGCAATAACTCAACGGAATTGCCCACAAAAGCAATTTTAATCCCGTAAAACTTTCACCAATCGTACTGTCGTATGCTTCTTTTATTGATGCCACTTTTTTCCCTCCATTTTTAATTCATTCTAACATTATTTTTGCGTCATGGCAAATTTATTCACCAAGAGGCAATTTAATCTTAAATTCAGCACCCTCATTGAGCTCGCTCTCAAGGGTAATCGTTCCGCCGTGAAGTTTTACCAGTTCCTTTGTAATAGTCAGACCGAGCCCCGTAGAATTAGTCGAACCGCCTTCATTTGAAGCTATTTGTTCAAACTTTTTAAAAATGCGTTTGTGATTTTCTTTTGCAATACCGATACCATTATCCGCAACGCTAATCATTATATTTTTCGTTGAAAGTTTGGCAAAGACTTTGATTTCACCATTCTCTCGTGTAAACTTGATAGCATTACTCAACAAATTAAAGAATATCTGCTGCAATTTTTGGTAATCCGCAAAAACTTCAATATTTTCATCTATCAGATTTTGAATATTTATATTTTTCTCTGAATAGAGTGGTTTTAGAATATTCAGCACCTCATTAACGCAAAGAAAAAGATTAAATTTTGTCTTGTTCAATTTAATTGTGTGCGATTCGATTTTTGAAATATCCAAAATTTCGTTCACCATGCCCAAAAGATGAATTCCTGCGACTTGAATATCTTTAATATATTCCAACTGTTTTTCGTCGAGCTTTCCATATATTTCCGACACCAAAATGTCAGAAAAACCGATAATGGAATTCAGAGGCGACCTCAATTCGTGCGAAACATTCGACAAAAATTTAGTTTTTACCTTGTCTGCCTCAATTATTTTCTTGTTTTGTTCTTTAATAACCTTGTTAAAGCCATTAATCTCGACAATCCCGTCTTGAAGTGCCTTGACCTGCATATTCATAATATCTGTCACTTCTAGACTTTTGATAATTTGAGAAACAATCGCACCGCAAGTCTTGAAAAGAGTTTTCTCATCATCTAAAAAATTCTGACTTGAGGACACAACGAGTTGACCAAGCGGACAATCATTTACAACAAGAGTTTCTGACAGCTTAAAGTCTTTTAAACCGTCAATTTTATCTTTTTTAAACTCGGAATTTTCCAAATTGTAAAGATAAATCGGGTTCAAATCCTCGTTGTTAAAATAAAAAATCCCGCCATTTTCAAAATTAACAAGTTTTTTCAACGTGCCAAAAATCTTCTCTCCGGCATTTGTTTTGTCATATTTACCGCAAATCAATTCGTTTAGAAGTAACAATTTTTCAGTATCTATTGCCATAATTCCTCACTATTTTTCAACGTAACCGACGTATCTCAAATTTCTCTGATAACCTTCATAATCCAGACCGTAGCCGACCAAGAACTTGTTATCAACCTCAAAACCGTAATAATCGGGCTCAATATCAGCTTGTCTTGTAATTTTTTTATCAAGCAAAGAACAAAATTTTGTCGATTTGGTTTTAAAGTTTCCACTGATAAAATCAGTCAAGAACTTTGCAGTAATGCCCGTATCTACGATATCTTCAATAATCAGGACATTTTTACCGTTCAAATCAGGCAAAGAAATATCCACGGCATTAACCTTTCCTGATGTAACCATTCCCGTACCATAGCTTGAAAGTCTTATAAATTCCATTTTTAGGGGCATATTTAAATGTTTTACCAAATCGGTTGCAAACATCACAGCACCCTTCAAAACGCAAATGGCACAGACTTCTTCGCCGTTATAGAACTCGTTCATCTCGTCCGCAAGCTCTTTTATCCTGTTTTGGATAGCCTCTTCGCTAAACAATACCTTTAATTCAGGTAATTCAATCGTCATAACCAACCTCACCTTTTTTAGTCAATTTTAGCACATAATAAGGTGATTTTTCAAGTTTTATTTTTTCGCTAATTCCGTAACCGCAAACCCACAAAACCTCGTTTTTACAACAAAGTAGCGGAATTTCGTCTTTTTCAAAATTCGGAACTTTTTTTTCGTTCAAATATTTTTTCAACTTTTGTGACCCCGAAAGACCGAACGGTTGAAGGACATCTCCATCCTTACGGTATCTCAAAGTTAAATTAAGGTTTTCAAGATTTACAAATGCTATTTTGTCAGTATCCTTCGGAAATTTTTCAGGCAAATCGCCACAGACTTTTTCTATTGAAAAAATATAGTCATCGAATTCGTAAATCCCCTCTTTTTCAATTCTGATTTCTGTCGTGGACTTGTCAACGGAGCGAACGATTTCAAACTTTTCCACACTTACAAATAAAAACAAATCTGTTGTAAGAGAAAGAGTTTTGCCTGATTTTGAAGTGGAATTTTCCCTGATAAAATCTACAACACGCAAAATTTTTTCTCGATCATAATCTAAATTATTTCTTCTGAACAAATTGTAAACCAGTTTATTTTGAAGATTTCTGTCAAGCTCAACAAAAGCTTTCGTAGAATTTCCGACCTTCGCCTCAACTTTAGCTATATATGCCTTCAAAATTTCGGTTTCTTCCTCTGCAACTTCCGATAAAGAATTAATCGCATCAACAGCGTTTGGGTTAATCTCCACCAACTTTGGCAAAATTTCTTTTCTGATAAAATTTCGCTTATATTTTGTGTCAAAATTTGAACTGTCCACATTTGGCACCAAACCGTTTTTTCGGCAATAAGCTTCAATTTCACAACGTTCAACAGACAAAAGCGGGCGGTAAAACTTTCCACGACGTTCACTAATCGCTGAGAGCCCCTCAATACCAGTACCCTTTATAATTCGATAAAGAACTGTTTCCGCATTGTCGTTGGCATTATGGGCGGTAAAAATCACCTCAGACCCGAACTTTTCGGCAGCTCTGTCAAAAAATTCATATCTTGCCTCACGAGCAGCGGTTTCTGTATGCGGAACATCTTTTGAAAGGGTTTCTGAATAAAACTCAATCCCGTTGTTTTTACAAAATTTTTCACAAAAATAGGCATCAGCCAAACTTTCCTTTCCTCGCCAGTTATGGTT
>ONYB01000074.1 GCA_900321895.1 uncultured Brachyspira sp. | reverse complement strand
ACCTTCAGGCGTTGGTTTCCTGATTTTTCTAATTTGAAAAAGTTTTCGCACAATTCAAATTTTGATATCTGTCCGCTTAATAGTGAAAATATCGAAAACTATTCTCCTATCTACCATGCACTGACTTGCAGAGAAGATTTTTTTGCCTCCGTTTCGTATCAGTTTAACCGTGAAAAAACACTTTATTATGATTTGTCGGTTATTAAAAAAGGCAAATATTCTATTATGTTTTTTTCGGACGTGAGTGCGAATGCGGAATTACATAAGATTCAAAAACAAAACCTTGAACTGAAAAATGAGTGTGCAAAACTTGAGGAAGAAAACGAGGATTTGCAAAAAATTAAACAAATAGCCCAATCGCAAGCTATCCGGATTGCCCTCATAAACAAGGTTTCCAACCTCGTCAGAGAGTCGGTTGATATTTCAAAAATTCTTAATTCGACTTTGACGGAACTTGGTATGATGTTTGGTGCGTTCAAGGCTTATTATGCGGAAAAGTGTGAAAAGAATTTTAAAATTATTGAGATTTACGGCTCGGACAAAACCGAAAACGATATGCTGATAACCTTTGACAGTGAAACTTTTGACACTATTCGCCAAAACAAAATTTCGACCATGCCGTGCATGAGAGAGTTTGTCGGGGCAGAACCTTTTAAACAATCGGTGATGAGGGTGGTTGTCCCTGTTTTTCACCTCCAAAAGTTAATCGGAGTCGTGGTTTTGCTTAGTTATCAAAAGCGTGAATTGTCCGAAGAGTTGGAAATTTTGGAGGCGATTTCGTTTCAGCTCGGCAACGCAATTATTAGGGCGGAACTTTATCAGAAAAACATCAGAACGGTTAAGGAGCTTAAACATACCCTGAAAGAGTTGAAGGAAACGCAGTTGCAACTTATAAATTCCGAAAAAATGGCGTCGCTCGGTCAACTTGTGGCGGGGGTTGCTCACGAGATTAATACCCCTGTTGCGTCGATTAAGTCGAATAACGGCATTTTGGCAAAACTTATTCCGCAAATTAAAGACGAGGAAATCGCAAGCCTGATGCAGGAAATCAACCAAATCGACCGTGAGGCGGTGCAGAGGATTAGTAATATTGTAGTTTCTCTGAAAAAGTTTGTAAGGTTGGATGAGGCAGAGTTGCAAGAGGCTGATATTAATAAAGAATTGGATTTGACGCTTGAGCTCATCAGGCACGAAACCAAAAACCGTATAGAAGTGGTGAAAAACTACGGAAAGTTGCCTCTCATCAAGTGTTACCCGAATATGCTCAATCAGGTTTTCACAAATATTCTTGTGAATGCTTGTCAAGCTATTGAGGGAAACGGAAGGATTACAATTTCGACTTCTTATGAGGCGGAAACCTTGACTGTGAGCATAAAAGACACGGGTAAAGGAATTCCGCAGGACGAAATTTCAAAAATTTTCACGGCAGGCTATACGACGAAAGGTGTCGGAGTGGGCACGGGGCTTGGCTTGGCGATTTCTGCAAAGATTATTGAAAAACATAACGGCAAAATTATCGTAAACAGTGCATTAGGTCATGGTAGCGAGTTTATTATTACTATCCACGGGTAGTAGGAAATGTGAAAAAATGTTACAAAAATCATGTTGCTAATAGTGAAAGATAGATTTGTTTAAAAAAACAAACAGATGATTTTTTGAATTTTTAAAACAAATTACACACAAAAAATAAAAAATATGTTACTATACATGTATAAAGTGTTCGTGTTACCCTTAATCGATTGCAAAAAGGTTTCACCAAAATACCCCGAAACGGTTGCAGTCAGCAGACATCACAAACACTAGGACAATTCCGGTAAAAGATGTATGTTACAAATTTTAATAAAAAGAAGGTAAAAAAGGCAATTATATTTTCACAAATGTTTTTATAAATACGTAGGTGTAAAATATAAAGTAGTGTCGGAGGAAAATTAATGACAATTAGTGTAAATGGTAAGAAAAAACAGGTTAAAAAATCATTTGAAGAATTATTGACAGATTTGAAAACAAGTAATTCTGAAAAGGTTAGATATAACGCAGCCCGTGTTCTTGGTGAAATGGGTGACTCTAAAGCTGTTGAACCATTGATTGATGTTTTGAAACACGACAAAAACGGTTCTGTAAGACTTTACGCAGCTCGTGCGTTGGGTGAACTCGGTGATTCAAAAGCAACTACTCACCTTATTGAATCTTTGAGAGAAGACAGAAACGTTGACGTTAGAGTTCGTGCAGCTCGTGCTCTCGGACGTTTGGGCGGTGCAATCGTTGTTGAACCTCTTGTAGAGGCTTTGAATGATGAAAACCCTCAAGTTTGTATCACTGCAACTGACGCTTTGATTGAAATCGGTGATGTTGCAACTGATGCTTTGATTGAATCTCTTGACCACGAAAAAGTTAATGTTCGTTGCGACGCAACGAGAGCTTTGGGTGAAATCGGTAACAAAAAAGCTGTTGATAAAGTTATTAATATGTTGTATGACGAATGGGTAAACGTTAGAATTTATGCGGTTACTTCACTCGGCAAATTGAATGATACAAAAGCTGTTCCTGCGTTGATTGACGTTATGAAAAACCGTAACGAAAATGAACTTGTTAGAGCGGGTGCTGCAGCAGCATTGGGCGTACTTCGTGACCAACGTGCTTTGCTTCCGTTGAGAGAATTGATTATGGAAGCTGAAGAACTCGGTGAACTTGAAGACACAGCTTTGAAATCATTTAAGAAAATTATGGCAGCTAACTGGCAATCAATCCCTGGTGCTACAGTTCAGAAAAAACCTGCTGCTACATTCTAATTTAAAAGTTAAGCCAAAATGTTATAATTAAAAAGACCGTCACTTAGGCGGTCTTTTTGATATGGAAATTTTTTGATTAAAAATTTAGTAAGTTGATTATTTTAATAATCCGAATTTCTTTTTGAGTTCAATTATTTTTTCAAAAGAAGTTTCGATATTTGCGAAAAGTTCTCTGTCACCTTGAGCTTTTTGAACAAGAAATTCAATTATATCAATGGTTTCAGGCAACGAGTTCCTGTAGATAAACATGTTCAGTCCTGCTCGAATACCCATTTCGCAGGCAGTTTTTGCTCCGAATTTTGCAACTCCTTTCATAATCATGTCATCAGAGATTGCGACTCCGTTAAAGTTTAGCGAGTTTCTCAAATAATTTATGGCATTTTTACTTAAGGATGTTGGGATTTCCTCCTTCTCAAAGCAGGTGCAATGTAGGTGTGCCACCATAACCATTTCAATTCCGTCTTTTACGGCGTCGGCGAACGGTTTTATGTGAGTTTGCTCCATTTCTTTCAGCGTAAGATTTATTTGTGGCAAAGTCAAATGGCTGTCTGCATTTGCGTCCCCGTGCCCCGGAAAATGTTTGACGCATGGAATAATTCCGTTGTTGCGATACGTTGTAGAAACAATTTTTTGCCCAAAAATCACCTCTTCGGGCTTATTGGAAAAAGCTCGTTCGCCGATAATTGGGTTGTTAGGGTTTGTGTTGACATCAATGCAAGGTGCAAAATTCATATTTATGCCATAACTTTTGAGTTCTTTTGCGATTTCGTCTGTCTGGTTTCTCAAAAATTCTTCCCCTTTTTCAAAGGCAAATTTAGCACTCAAATATTTTTTGCCACCGTGAATATTCTCGGTACGTTCGACTCTTCCGCCTTCTTGGTCAATAGAAAGAAACGGTGTGATTTTGCTTTGCGACGTGATTTCGGCACAAAGATTTTTGAATTGTTCTGGTGTTTGGATATCTTTTGTAAAAAAGATTATTCCACCCAAACCTTTTGTCAGAGCCTCTTTGTAGCCGTTCCCGTCAAGTCCGAGAATAAACATCTGATATAATTTTTCTCTTATATCCATTGTTGCTCCTACAAAATCATGTCTTTGAGTTCGTAAAGGTCTGTCAAATCTTCTTTTTCCAAAACTTTTTCTATTTTTTCAATAACTGTTTGAGCCTCTGCATCCGACAAAACCTTTAAGCAGTCAGGAAGTTTGATGTCGTCAGTCTTTTTGAGTTTTGTAAACCCTTCGTTTGCTTTCAAAAATTCTTTATAAGCGTTAAGAATGTCGAATTTGTAATCGTCAACCTTGTAATCTTTCCCCGCATAATATTTCATATCTTTTGCAAATTGTTTTGCGTATTCGGTTGTGAAAATTACTTCGTAGAGAGTTTCGTCCTCGTTGTATTCACTACCGCAACAGAAGTTGTTCAAAATAGTTTTGTCAGGCAAAGTTTTGATAGCGTCTGCCCAAAGCATACAGCCGAGATAAAACGCAATGTAGTTGTTGAGCAATTTTTCAATGTTTGTATAGTGCATTTTGAAAAACTGTTTTTTCTGACCAAAGTTTTTGTATCTGTTGATGTTTCCGTAAATATATTCAATGTTCGGAACGATTGCCGAAATGTGAGCGGCAAACCCCGGATCAAATTGAACACCGTTTCCAAATTCCATAGTTATTCTCCTTTTACAATTTTTTATCTGTTTTTTCTTGCGATTTGTTTTCTTCGTTATAAAAATATTTGTGACCTTCTACGTATGACTTTGCAACAGCTTTTGCAAAAGTTTTTCGTGCTGACCAGTATGAAGTGTGTGCGACAAGAAAAGTTCGCTTGCTCCAAATGTCAGAATTGTCAAACACAAAGCCTGTTGGGTTTTCAATTTTGATATTTGCTTTTTTGCTGATTTCGTCGATTGAAAGGTTTTTGGTTGTCGGATATCCCATCGGGTCTTCTTTGAAGTTGACCGTGAGCATAAACACGTCTTTTTCCAGCATGTATTTCAGCATATATCTGTTGTAATAAGTCAATTCGTATTCGGGGTCTGCAATGTCCGAATAAAAGAGTACAAGCGGACTTGCAAAATTTACGATACCCTTAATCGCACCGTCAGGCATGCAGACTTTTTCTGTTGAGCTGTCGAGGTTTTTGTATTTTTCCTTGAAAGTGCTTTGGTCAAAAACGAGGTGTCCTGCACTTGAAACACCGCCGATTTTGGCGTCAGAAAGTGCAGAAATGCAGGTGTTTTTGACAGGATTTTCTTTTACATAAGCTCGAATATCGTCCGTCAAGTTCAACACATTTGTCAATTCTGCAAAATCCAAATACGGAGCTTTGTTGAACAGATATTCGTAAGTAATAAAACTTCCGGCAGAATATCCGAACAAAACAACCTTGTTACCACGGGCGTTTTCGGCTTTAACCTGCTCGTTCAGTTCATCAATAACCGTCAACATGTGGTGGTTTTTCTGAACCCAAATTGCGTCGTGCAAAAACGCTGCCAACATTGAGCGAACTTTGTAAGCGATAGTAGGGCTGAACGCCTTTGACAAATCGAGTTGTTGTTCTACAAAACTTAAATCTCTACGGCTTTTGTCACCCCAAAAGAACATTGACGGCTCGTTATTAATAGTGACTTCCCCATTTTTCAAAAAGTCTGTGTACGCATACTTTTCAAAATTCTTTTTCATAACGGGATGAAGTTTTTTGACCCCTTTTTCAAACCAGTTCTTCATCTTGACGTCGTTGTTGTTAGAGCCGTTAATATAAACAAAGCTGACCTGTTCTGTGGCGAATGCCTGATTACACATCAAAAGTGCAGTAATAATAGTTAAAAATATCTTTTTCATGACAAGATTATAGCATGAAAAGAGGTGAAGGGTGAAGAGTGAAGGGGGGGTAAAAACATGTCATCTTGAGGAGCAAATCAAAAATCTCCCACAAAGGGTGAGTTAATAACCATGCAAAAAGCGGACGACATGAAAAAATCACATTGTCCGCTTTTATGTAATGGACTTATCGTCCTATTGCCTTTACTTTTTTGGAGCTGCTTTTGCTTTTGCTGGTTCAGCTTTTTTCGGTGCTCCGTTCATTTCTGTTTGAATACTTTTTTGAATTTCTGTCGGATCGTATTCTTTGTTTACGTATTGAATATCGGCACTTTTCTTCAAGGATTCAACCAAGTTGTCGATTGAGTCAAGCTGTTTTTGGTTTTCGAGGTAGCCTTTGATGTCGCTCTTAACCTTTTCAAACGGCTGTTGTCCTGCTGCCATTCTGTCCGTTACCATGATGATGTGGTAGCCGAATTGTGTTTTTACAATGCCTGAAACTGTGTTCGGTTTCATTGAGAAGGCAACTTTTGAAAATTCAGGAACCATTTCTTTTGCTGCGAAAAATCCGAGTTCACCGCCTTTTACTGCAGTTGTTGTATCGTCGGAGTTTTCTTTTGCAATTTTAGCAAATTGTGATGGGTCTTTTTTAACCTGTGCCAAAATTTCTTTAGCTTTAGCCTCTTTTGCTGCAACTTCTTCATTTACTTTTGCTTTTATTTGAGCTTCTGTCAAGTCTTTGTTTGCTTTATCTGTTTTGATAATTTCTTCGATTTCCTGAGGATTTACTGCAATCAAGATGTGCGAAGCTCTAACTTTGTCAGGATATTTGAATTTGCTGATGTTTTCGTTGTAGAATTTCTTTGCGTCAGCGTCAGAAACTGTTGTGCTGCCGAGAGATTGAGCCAATTTCTTGAGCTTAACTTCTTGTGTCAAATCTTTTTTGAATTGTGCAGGAGTTACACCATTTTGTTTTAAAATTTGGTCTAATTGTTCTTTTGAGCCGACTTTGTCAACGATTTCTTTGATTGCGTTGTTGACGTCTTCGTTTGTAACTTTAATTCCACGTTTTGCAATTTCTTGATCAAGAAGTTTTTGGACAACGAGTTCATTGATAACTTTATTCTTAATCAAACTAGCAAGAAAATTATTTTTGCCGTCGTTAACGTCGATACCAAACTGTGCCATCATACCGCTTTGAGATGCTTCTTTAAATTTTGCATCATATTGACCTTGGGTAATTTTTTGACCGTTTACGGTAATAATTGTTTGAGCTGATTTAATACCGCAGCCTGTGAACAAAAGTGCAGATAGTGCAACGGTTGCAAGTAATTTTTTTCCTTTCATAAACTCTCTCTTTCTTTGGTTAGTTTTTGTATTCATGACTAATTTTATGTATATAATAGAACAAATCTGTCAAAATGTTAAATACTTCATCAAAATTCATATATGAATTGTCCAAGAGCAAAATGGAATTGCCCTCTTGGCAGGACGGAGGGGCTATTGTGAATTTAAGTTTTTTCGTTATTTCTCGTGGCAATTCTTTGTAGATGATTTTCCATTCCGGTTGGGTGTATGGAGTGTAAATTCTTATATTGTCGGAAGTTTCGCGGATTGCTGCAATTTTTATATCGCTTGCTGCAAGTCGAATTCTGATTAATTTTATAAGATTTTCGACACTTTCCGGAGGCTTGGCAAATCGGTCTTTCCATTCTTCCGTTATATAATCTAATTCAACATCATTTTTTACATCCGCAAGTCGTTTATATTCAATCATTTTTTGTTCGGCTGAACCTACCCATTCGTCAGGAATGAATGCCGTAACGTTTATATCCACAATAGTTTGAACCTCTTTTTCTACGTGTTCACCTTGGATTTCTTGAACTGCTTCTTCTAACAAGTCGCAATATGTGTCAAAGCCAACGTTAATCATGTGCCCGTGCTGTTTTGTTCCCAAAATATTGCCGACCCCACGAATTTCAACATCTCGCAGTGCAATTTGATAACCGCTGCCGAGTGTTGTGAATTCTTTTATGGCTTTCAGTCTTTGAACTGCTTCTTTGGTCATTTCTTTTTGACGTTTGTAGAAGCAATAGCAATATGCTTGTCTTTGCGAGCGTCCGACGCGTCCACGGAGTTGATATAATTGTGCAAGCCCGAACCTGTCTGCGTCGTGAATTATCATTGTATTTGCATTAGGAATATCAATACCGTTTTCGATAATTGTAGTTGCTAAAAGTACATCATATTCGTGGTTTGCAAAATCTATAATTACTTGTTCAAGTGCTTTTTCGTCCATTTGTCCGTGTCCGATTGCAATCCTTGCGTTAGGTACGAGCTTTTGGAGTTGGAGTTTGAATTCCTCAATGGTTTCTACACGGTTGTAGAGGTAGAAAACCTGCCCTTCTCGGTCAAGCTCGTGAACAATGGCATTTTTAACCATGTTTTCATTCCATACTCCGACAAAAGTTTTGATTGGAAGTCTGTTTTTCGGCGGGGTGTTGATTACAGACATATCCTTAATCCCCGAAAGCGACATATAAAGTGTTCTCGGTATTGGAGTTGCGGACATTGTTATTATGTCGATATTTTCTCGAAGTTGTTTAAGTTTTTCTTTGTGGCGAACTCCAAAACGGTGTTCTTCGTCTATTACGAGTAAGCCCAAATCCTTGAATACAATTCCGTCTTGCAAAAGTCTGTGCGTTCCGATTACAACATCACATTTGCCAGTTGCAAGATTTTTTACTGTTTCTTTTTGTTCCTTGTGGGTTCGGAAGCGGGATAGAAGTTCAACCTGAACTCCGAAAGGTTTAAATCTCTCTGACATTGTTTGATAGTGTTGAAGTGCAAGAATTGTCGTAGGTACAACGACTGCAACTTGTTTGCCGGAAGTTACGGCTTTAAAAATTGCTCTCATTGCAACTTCTGTTTTGCCGAAACCGACATCACCGCAAATCAGTCTGTCCATCGGGTTTTCGCTTTCCATATCGGCTTTTACATCAACAATAGCCTTCATCTGGTCAGGGGTTTCGGTGTATTCAAAAGCCTCTTCCATTTCCACCTGCCAAGTCGTATCAGGCAAGAATTGAATACCTTTTTGCATTTTTCGTCTTGCATAAAGTCGCAACAAATCGTAAGCAACTTGTTCAACTTCTTTTTTAACTTTTGCTTTGGTGTTTTCCCAATCCTTTCCGCCCATTCTGGAAAGTTTTGGTTTGATGTTGCCTGAACCTCGATAACGGCACAAAAGGTTGATTTGTTCTGCCGGAATATGTAATCTGTCCTTGCTTGCATACTCAATCGTCAGGTAATCTTTCAACTGTCCGTCGATTTCCTGTTGGGTCAAGCCCTTGTATATCCCGACACCATGTATGCTGTGGACAACATATTCTCCTTCTTTGATATCGTTTATGCTTTCGATAAATTCAGGTTTTTCCTTGTAATACGACCGTTTGGTAGAGGTAACCTCTTTTGAACGTTTGTTAAAAAGTTCTCGGTCTGTGAGAATTATTGTGTCAAAATCCTCTAAAATTCCGCCGTGACAAGAAATGCTCTCCGTGTATTCAATTTCTGCAAAAACCTCTCGTTCTTTTAGAATTTCCTTGACTCGTTCAGGGTAATCCGTTGCAATAATTATATTGTAAGTTGTTGTTTGCTCCGAATTGAGGCTCGTTTTTTCGTTTATAAATTGTGCGATTTCGTCGAGATTTGCCGCAAAATTTTTCACGGGTTGGGTGTTAAATTCCACAATTTCATCGGTTTCGCCGTCAAGAAAATTATTCAAGCCGATTTTCACAAACCCTGCAAGCTGTCGGATAAATTCCTCGTATGTTGTGTGATTAAGCCCGTCGAGTTCGTAATTTAAGCCAAGTTTCAAGTTCTCTTGAAGTTGTTTTGTAAAATTTTCGTCTATGAATTCGATTTTTGCATAAACTTCAGATGTTTCGTCGAAAATAATTGTGTAATCTTTGAAATAGTCCAAAACACTGACCAATTCACGGTTAAAGTAGTTTTGGTAAACCTCAATTCCCTCAAAATATCCCTCATTTTCAACTTGCTCAACAATTTCTTTCGGTACATCTTTCAGCACTCTGTCTTGTGGCAAAACGAACTTGTACACAGGCAAAATCTCAATTTCTTTAACTTTTTCGATAGATTTTTGGGTTTCGTTGTTAAAATATCGAATATCAACAACCTCATCACCCCAAAGCTCAATTCTGACAGGGTTTTTGTCAAGTGAAAAAACATCTGCAATGTCACCCCTTATGCTGAATTCTGCAATATCCGAAACCATTGTAGAACGTTTGTAGCCGAGATTTACGAGTTTTTGCGAAAAATCTTTTAAGTCAATTTCATCACCAATTTTAATTTTAATAGAATTGTTTTTAAAAAAGGTTTCATTTGGAAATTTTTCAAGAAGAGTTTTGGCGGGAGCGATAACAAATTCAGGTTTTTCGTGTAAAATTTTTATTTGTTCTGCATAATCGTAAACATTAGATGCGACACTTTCGTACATAGAAATGTTTTGAAACGGTAAAAGGCTTGCGTCAACGCCAAAAGCACGCTTAAAATCACTCTGATATTTGAGGGCATTTTGTTCGGTAGAGGTGATAAAAAGAACTTTTTTGCCGGAAATCTCGTGAGTTTTTTGCACTAAAAGTAATCGTAAAATCGTCAAAAGCCCTGTTACTGCAAACGACATCCCAGACTTTACATCTGCTCTGAATTGTTGAAAACTCTCGTTCGTATTTAAACAATCTATGCTAAACATACAAGTATTTTAGCACAGAAAGTGTGAAATAAAATATGGCAAGTTATGCAATTTCTAATTCATATCCGAGTTCATGAAAAATTTTAATTATTGTCGAAAATTTCGGCTCTTTGTCTGCATTGAAAATACTATAAAGGTGAGTTCTTGACATTCCTATTTTTTTTGCAAATTTAGAAATGGAGTCTTTAGCCTTTATTGCAATTTCTAACGCTCTGTAAAACGAATTAAAATCTCCGCCGTCAAGATAATCCTTCAAGTTTGCATTTAGGTACAACTTGATATCTTCGTCAGTTTTCAAATCATTAATTATGAAGTTTTCAAGACTAATGGTGTTTTTTAGTTCTGTCATTGCAAATTTCTCCATTCTTGAAGCATTAATTTTGCTTTTTTAATATCTTTTTGTTGTGTGGATTTGTCACCACCGTTTATCAATAGCACAATAATGTTGTCTATTTCTGTGTAATAAATTCGATATCCTGCACCAAATTTCAGACGAAGTTCAGAGATTTCATTATCAATTTTTTTGTAGTCGCCAAAATTATTTTCTAATAATCTGGTTAATCGGCTTTGTACTCTGAATTTAGTGGCTTTATCCAACGAACTCATCCATTCTGTGAGTGGACATTTGCCATTGGCAAGTTGTAAAATTTTTACGGTTCGTTGTTTCATATTGTATATTGTATTCTATAGCAGACATAATGTCAATATATTTTTTACTTAATTTCTTTTGAAATCAAATCCGTGATGTCGTCGCCACCGAAGAAAACAACATTTTTCGGCAATACGAGGTCATAGTTTAAATTACGGGATTTTTCGATTATGACTGCTTTTATGTCAGAATCAATTTTTGTCATTTGTTTGTTGTATTCGGTGTCCATGGCAAGTTTTTGCTCGTTTACTTTGTTTCTGTATTTTTCTTGGAGTGTGGAAATCTTCGCAGGGTCTGTTTCTTTAGCGATTTCAGCTTTAGCTTGGTCTAATGTTTTTTGAATTTCACTCATTTTCTTTTCTTGAGCTGATTTAAGATTTTTTACGGCAGAAGAGTTTGAGGCTATTTGTGAGATGTCAATTACTGCAACTTTTGGGGTTGTGTCGGAGATTGCAATATTGTTTACGGAATAGCCGAGTACGAATGCCAATGCTGTTATTACCAGTATGTAAAAATTTTTGTTCATAATGTTCTCCTCAAATTTTATCGGTAAAAATAATTTATTGCTATTTAAAAAAATAATTAAGCCCCACTTGGGTAATACTTGCCATGAGGGTATGTTTATTTTAAGATTTTTTTATAGATATAGCTAAGGAGAAATTATGAACGAGCTTTTGAAAAAATCGGCTGCAGAACAGAGCAAAGCCATTAGAAATAAAGAGGTTTCAGCTGTAGAATTAACTAATGCGGCATTTGATAGAATTTCGGCATTGGATGAAAAGTTGGGTGCTTTTAATTCTTTGACAAAAGATATTGCATTAGATACAGCAAAAAAAGTTGATGAAAAGGTTGCAAATGGGGAAGAATTACCGCTTTTGGCTGGGGTTCCGCTTGCACTAAAAGATAATATGAATATGAAAGGTTCAAAAACCACTGCGTCAAGCAAAATTTTGGAAAACTTTGTATCACCTTTCAACGCAACTGTTACCGAAAAATTGTTGGGAAATCTTGTTCCTATTGTCGGTAAAGCTAATTTAGATGAATTTGCTATGGGTTCTTCAAACGAGAACTCTGCATTTAAAAAAGTTCATAATCCTTGGAATTTGAACAAAGTTCCGGGAGGTTCATCAGGCGGTTCTGCGGCAAGTGTTTCTTCTTGCGAAGCTACCTTGGCATTGGGTTCTGATACGGGCGGATCTATCAGATTGCCTGCTTCATTCTGCGGTATTGTTGGTATGAAACCTACTTACGGAAGAGTTTCCAGATACGGTTTGATTGCATTTGCGTCGTCACTTGATCAGATTGGGCCTTTCGCAAGAACGGTTGAAGATGCGGCAAATCTTTTGGAGGTTATTTCGGGTCATGACCCTAAGGATTCTACTTCTTTGAATTTGCCTGTAGAACATTACGCAGCACACTTAAATGACGATATTAAAGGCTTGAAAGTCGGGGTTATTAAAGAACTTATGACTGAAGGGCTTTCGGATGATGTTCAAAAAGCTGTACAAAAAGCGATTGATGATTATAAAAAATTAGGTGCGGAAGTCGTTGAAATTTCTTTGCCGCATTTGAAATATTCAATCGGTATTTATTACATTTTGGCAACAGCAGAATGTTCATCAAACCTTGCAAGATTTGACGGTGTAAGATACGGTTACAGAACTCCTGATGCAAAAAATCTTCTTGAAATGTATACAAAAACAAGAGCAGAAGGTTTTGGTGCAGAAGTTAAACGTCGTATAATGCTCGGTACTTATGCATTGTCGTCCGGTTATTATGATGCATACTACAAAAAAGCTCAACAGATGAGAGCTTTGGTAACACAAGACTTTGCGGAAGCTTTCAAGAAAGTGGACATCTTGATTTCACCTACTTGCCCTAATACGGCATTTGATTTGGGTGCAAAATCAGCAGATCCGTTACAAATGTATTTGACAGATATTGCAACAATTTCTGCAAACCTTGCAGGTATTCCGGGTATGAGTGTTCCTGCCGGATTTGATTCTGACGGAATGCCAATCGGGTTGCAGATTTTAGCACCGCAACTTCAAGAAAGCCGCTTGTTTAATGCCGCTCATAAGTTTGAAAGAGCAAACGATTATTACTTGCAGTTGGCAAAGATATAGAAACAAAAAGGCGAGCTTGATTGCTCGCCTTTTTTTGTAAATTTATTGAACTTTCTGCATCGTCTCAAGCTGATTTTAGGTTCTCTCCGTCTTGGATTATTCGGCTATCCTGTTCCTCTCGTTCGCTACGCAAATTCAATTTGCTATCGCTCACTACGGAACTACGGATGTTACGAGTTTCGCTTCGCTTCACTCTACCGAAAATCCGCCAGAGGTAGGGAGGAACTAATTTTAACATAAAGATAGTACTCTGGTGCCTTAGTAGCCTTTTTTGTAAAGGACTTATCGCATAAACAAGTATAACTTTTCCGCATATTTTCTCATTTTCCCCCCAAAAAAACAAAAACCACGCTTTGCGTGGTCTGATTTAATCCTTTTCCTAGCTTCCTTTTTTAATGCTTTTTTCCGTTTCCTTTTGCTTTTTCCTATTAATTACGCAACGACTCTTGATACAAAGTTTGCAATATCTTTGAATGAATCTTTTACAAACTCTCTTGCAAGGATTGGAAGCGGTCTGTCTTCAATACAATCAAATACGAAATAAATCGGGTCTTTTGAATTGTTGAAACGCATTCTCTTATCCTTCAATGCAAGGTAGTTGAACTCTTCTACCGAAAATGTAGCTGATTTTTTATTTTTATTCTTTTGAGTTAATGTTCCGAATTGTCCGTTTGCTGATGTTTGTAACATTTATTGGCTCTCTTTCTTCTCTCTTTATATCTTACATATATATAAAGTAAACAATCAAGAAAAAATTGCCTTTTTTGTTTTATAAATGTTACGATTTGTTTACATTACCTTTAGAACCCTTGTCATCAGCTTGTTTCAACTCGATTGCATCTTCTTCCGTAATTATGTTTTTGCCGATAGCCTTTTCAAGTGCAGCTTTTGCGGAATTATACTGATAAAGTGCGTTGTAGTAGCTGAGTTGAGCTTGTTGGTATAGAATTTGCGAATCTTTCAGCTCGGTTGGGCTTGCCTCGCCTACACGGTATCTGCCATAAGAAAGTTCGTAGTTTTCCTTAGCCTGCTTAACCTGCAAAAGTGCTACAGGAATTTGATTTTTCTTTTCGGTCAAGAGTAAAAACGCATTTTGAATTTCCAAATATATTGCATTTTGGGTTGTTGTTGCGTTGGCGATTTCTTTGTCATAAAGATATCTTGCTTCCTTAATTTCGTTTCTGACCAACATACCGTTTACCGTCGGAAAGTTCAAATATCCGCCGATGTTGTAACCGTAGTTGCTGTTCCAACTTTTACCACCTCGTTGGTATTGTCCTTCAACAGAAAGTGTTGGAAAGTAAGACTTTTTAACCAATTTAAGGGTTTGTTTTGCTGATTCTACCTTTATTTCAGCTTGCTTAAGTTCCGGTCTTGCCTCTCGTGCTATATCAACACTTTTTTCCAAAGTTATATCGACAGGGATGTAGTCAAGCCTTTCTTGAACGGTGTATTTGTCGATAAACGGTACACCCATGACGTTGTTCAACTTTGCTATTGCAAGGTTAACGGCATTATCAGCCTGAATAAGTTGTAATTTAGAATTACTTAAATTAGCTTCCGCAATAGTAACATCGACTTTCGGATTCATACCGATTTTGTAGAAGGCTTTTGCCTGATCGTAGAACATTTCAAATTTGTGAACTGTATCTTCTGCAACTCGTTTGCTTTCCATTGCAAAAAGCAGGTTGTAGTATGCGTCTTTTGTCTGATAGATAACGTCATTGATTGTGCTCGTAAGAGCTTGTTTGTAGTTCTCGTAATCCAAACGTTTGATAGTTGCCTGATTTTGAGTTACACCAAAATCGTAGAGCATTTGTTGAAGAGTGACCTGACCCAAGATATAATAATTGAAAGTTAAATTTTTACCCAAGGCGTCGGACAACTGCAACTGCTTAATTTTTGTGTAACCTGTTTGCCAACTGATTTGCGGAAAATAATTTGACCAAACCTGTTTGATACGGGCGTCAGATGCCAAAATATCCTGAAATGCTGCATTAATTTGCGGGTTGTTGCCGAGTGCGATTTCAATACAGCGTTCGAGGTTCATCTCAATATTTTTTTCAACAGAACCCTCAATAACAATACTTTCGCCGTTTTGATTCGGCAAAACCGAATTCGCATCAGGATATTCTTTTTCGTTAATATTATTCCCGATACTGTCTGCAAACACAGGGATTTGCACCAAATTTATAAGTAATATTAATGCCAAAAGTTTTTTATACATTATTTTTTAGCCCTTTTTTCTTTTATATATTTTGCTGTGCGGATTTTGAATTCCTCAATCATAACATAGAAAGCAGGAACGAGGAAAGTTCCGACAAACGCAACCGCAATCATACCGCCAAATACTGTCATACCTACGGAGTGACGGCTGGCAGCACCTGCACCTGTTGCAAATACCAACGGTAACAAGCCCAAGATGAAAGCAATATTTGTCATCATTACCGCTCTGAACCTCAATTTTGCGGCTTGCAGAGCGGCGTCTTTAATCGCCATACCTTTTTCGTGTGCGTCTTTTGCAAACTCAATAATCAAAATTGCCTGTTTTGTACTCAACCCGATTAACATAACCAAACCGATTTGAGAATAGATATCAAGCGAGTAGCCCGCAACGTATTGGAAGAAGAGTGCACCGATTAAGGCGACCGGCGAAATAAGCATTACGGCAATCGGTAACATCCAGCTTTCGTACAAGCCTACCAAGAACAAATAAATAAACACAAGCGACATTGCCAAAATAGGGCCGATTTGTCCGCTTGAATTTTGCTCTTGAAGAGAACTTCCTGACCACGCATAGCCCATATCTTTCGGAAGATTTTTATCTGCGATATCAGACATAGCACTCATTGCCTGACCTGAACTGATACCGTTTCTTGCCATACCGTTAATGGTAATCGCAGGATACATATTAAATCTTGTCAAACTATACGGCCCAACCATATTTTTAATTTTTACGACCGCCGACAACGGAACCATTGTGCCACTATTATTTTTAACAAAAATTTTATCCAAATCCGCTTGTTTTTCACGATATGGTGCGTCAGCCTGCAAATACACACGATAAACACGTCCGTACTTGTTGAAGTCGTTTACGTAAGATTTACCGAAGTATGCCGCCAAAGCGTTGTAGATTTCCGTGATTTGAACTCCTTGTGCCATTGCCTTCGGTGCGTCAACATCAATCATTAATTGCGGAAGGTTTGCCGTATACGAAGAATAAACCATAGAAAAATGCGGGTCTTTGTTTGCGGTTTGCATAAGTTTTACAGCTTCCTCGTAAAGTTGTTGCGGGGTTCTGTCTCCTTTATCCAAGAGTTGGAACTCGAAACCGCCGAACATACCCAAACCTGAAATTGAAGGCGGAGAGAAAGAAGCGATTGTCGCAGACGGATAATTTGCAAACATTTTTTGAATTTTAGACAAAATTGATGTCATTTGCAAATCTTTTGATTTACGTTTTGACCAATCGTCAAGCTCTGATACGATAAAGGCAGTGTTTTCACCGGAAAAACCTACCATTGTAATGGTGTTTTTAATCCCCGGAATTTTCAAAAGTTGTTCTTCAATTTCGTTTGCAACCAAGTCTGTTCTTGATGCCGAAGACCCGTCAGGGAGCTGAATTTGAGTAAATATCGCACCTTTATCTTCTACAGGCAAAAATCCTGTCGGAACAAGTTTAAATAACCCGATAATAGATACAACAATTACCGCAAACACGGTCATTGTGAGTTTTGGCGAATTGATGAAAACTTTTGCCCCTTCAAGATATTTATCTCTGACGTTGTTAAACCATTCGTCAAAATCTTGAATAAATTTGAAATCACTGTGCTCATCACCCGATTTCAAAATCATTGAACATAACGCAGGAGCGAGCGAAAGTGCTACGACGGTTGACAAACCGATTGATGAAGCAATACAAAGTGCGAATTGTCTGAACATTTGCCCCGTGATACCTGACATAAACGAAACAGGAACAAATACCGCCATTAAAACCAACGAAGTTGCGACAACAGCACCAAAAACTTCATTCATTGTAACTTCAGTTGCTTCTCGAGGGGCTTTGCCTTCTTGAATGTGTCGTTGAGTGTTCTCCAAAACAACGATAGCATCGTCAACAACCAAACCTACCGCAAGTACCAACGCAAACAAAATCAAAAGGTTTATTGAAAATCCGAGCATATTCATAAATATAAATACACCGATTAATGATACAGGGATTGCACAGAACGGAATTAATGCCGCACGAGCACTTCCCAAGAATAAATAAGTTACGATACCTACCAAAATTACCGCAAGTCCGATTGCGTTGATAACTTCTTTGATTGATTCTCGAACAAATTCAGTTTCATCACGTTGAATTTTGTACTCGATACCTTGCGGAAAACCTTTGCTTAATTCAGCCATTTTTTTCTGAATTTTATTAGAAAGGTCGATAGCGTTTGCTTCCGGCAACTGTGCTACAGAAATGATTGCGGATTGCTTTCCGCCGATACGAGAAAAGTATGAGTAACTTTCCGCCCCGAGTTCAACTCGTCCGATATCTTTAATCCTGATTTGTGAGCCGTCAGGTTTTGAACGAACGATAATATTTTCAAATTCTTCAGGAGTTTGCAAACGACCTTTTGTTCTCAAGGTCAACTTAATCAACTGCTTGTTGACCATAGGTTCAACACCCAAATCGCCTGCAGGTGCTTGAATGTTTTGAGCCTGAATTGCGGCATTGACTTCGCTTACGGAAACCCCTAAGTTTGCCATTTTTGTCGCATCAAGCCAAACCCTCATTGAATAGTCGGAAGAACCGAATACCGAAACTTTACCTACACCCTTGATACGTGCAAGTTCATCTTTAATATAAATAGATGCGTAGTTTGCGATGTATAAGGAGTCGTAAGTGTTGCTCGGGGAATTTATGGAAATCATTACCAACCCCGGACCACCCGTGGTCTTTTGAACGGTCATACCGTATCTTTTAACTTCCTCCGGCAATCTCGGTTGTACGAGTTGAAGTTTGTTTTGAACGTTTACGACCGCCATATCAGGGTCTGTTCCGATGTTAAAATAAAGGGTCAATTCGTAAGAACCGTTACGGGAAGTTGAGGACATATAAATCATGTCTTCAACACCGTTCAACTGTGCTTCAACAGGTGCAGCGATTGTTGATTCGATTACGTCCGAACTCGCACCGGCATAAGTTGCACTGACTACAACCTGCGGAGGTGTGATTGACGGGTATTCCTCCAATGGTAACGTCGTAATCATTAACATACCAGCAAGCATTATGACAAGCGAAATAACGATTGCGAGTTTTGGTCGTTTGATAAATATATTTCCTGAATTTTCTGACATTTTTAATATCCCTAATTATTGTGTAAAAAGCGAGTTTTCCCTTGATATGTTGCGGGGAAATTTATTATTTTTGAGTGGCAGTAGCAGGAGTTGCGTCTATTGTGGTTTTGATTGTTACAGGCTGCCCCGGAACAACTTTTTGAATACCGTCAATAACTACTCTGTCACCTGCTTTTAAGCCTTCATTAACAATCCAGCTTGTGCCGTTTTGTGCTCCGATTTTGATGTAAGTAAGTTGTGGCAAACCTTTGTCGTCAATTTTGTAAACATATTTGCCTGCTTGATTTTCCTGAACTGCTGTCTGCGGAACTACAGGAGTTTTGACAGGCTTGTTAGAATATAATTTAACGGTGACAAATTCGCCGTGTAATAACTGGTTATTCGGGTTTTGGAAAGTGGCTCTCATCGTGACCGTACCCGTTGCTTGATCAATTTTGTTATCGTGAAAATCTTGGACACCGTTCAGCGGGTATTTTTGTCCGTTTGAGAAGTAAATTTCTGTTTTTCTGTTAATATTGTTGCTTCCGTCAGCCATCGAAAGTGCATCAAAATCATCACTATCAAGCGGGAAAGTCACATAAATCGGGTTTGTACTGTTAATTGTGGTCAATGCACCAGATGACGGGGAAACGTAGTTTCCGAGAGTTACGGTAATAATACCTATTCTGCCGTCAACAGGAGCTTTTACGTGTGTGTAACCGAGATTTCTGTTGCTGTCGTTGTATCTTGCTTGAGCGGACGCAAGTTGGGCTCTCAAGGCGTCACGTTGTGCCAAAAGGTTGTCATATTGAGATTTTGCGATGTAATCTTTTGCGACAAGTTCTTTGGCACGAGCAAGTTGTTTTTCTGCGTAAACTAACTGAGCTCTTGTGTTTTCAACATCTGCTTTTGCAACGTTTGATGCGTTTGAAAACTCTTGAGGTTCAATCTGGAAAAGGGTTTGACCCGCTTTTACAAAATCACCTTCCTTGAAGTAACTTTTTTGCAAATATCCTGCGATACGTGCCATTACGTTTACCTGATATTTTGAAACCACACGCCCCGGAGCTTCAAAACTCCTGATGATTTCAGCTTCTTGAATGTCTGCAACCGTAACCTCAGGTGCTTTCTTGTTTCTCATTGCTTTTGTTTGCATTACTCTGTCGTATACGGAAAATCCGTACCTGAAAAGTAATGCTGCTACTACGATTAAGACAAGAATTATAATATTTTTTTTCATTGTTGCTCCCCTGATTTGTGGTTTTATAAAAAAAAGGCACAAAAAGCCCCTCTGTTGTATTCGCAACACAATTTTATAATAACGAAATTTTGATGTCAACAAATCCCTATAGGTAAGGTGGCTAATAATTTTCGCCTAGCCATTTGAGCACTTTTCGTAATGCTTTACCCCTGTGCGAAATTAAATTTTTTTCGTCTTGCGAAAGTTCTGCGATAGTTTTGTCCTGCCCGTCTGCAATAAATATCGGATCATAACCAAACCCGCCGCAACCTGCTTGTTGCCACGCAATTTTGCCGTGACATTCACCGATTGCAGAAAAAATTTTATCCCCATTTTCATTTACAAGAGTCATCGCACAGACGAATTTTGCTTTACGATTTTCAAACGGCTTAATAGCAGAAAGCAGCTTATCAATACGTTTTTGAGGAGTTTCGGCATACCGAGCGGAATAAATCCCCGGTTCACCGCCTAAAGCCTCAACGCACAATCCTGAATCATCAGCTAATGCAAGACTTTGAGAAACTCTTGCAGCCTCTCTTGCTTTAATTAGAGAATTTTCTTCAAAAGTTTTGCCGTTCTCAACAGGATTAAAACCCTTTGCTGGCAAGACAAACGTAATATCCGTATCCCCTGCGATTTCTTTAATTTCTTTTAACTTGTGTGGATTTCCCGTTGCAAAAACTATTTTCATAAACAAACTACTTTCCATAACGTCTTTGCCTATTGTTAAATTCCAAAACAGCCTCAGCGAGTGCATTTTTGTCAAATTCAGGCCAGTATCTTTTGGTAACTAACAGTTCAGAGTATGCGATTTGCCACAAAAGATAATTAGAAATTCTCATCTCGCCACCTGTTCTGATTAACAAATCAGGGTCGGGAATGTCTTTTGTGTAGAGGTTTTCTGCGATTATATCCTCCGTAATTTCTTCCGTGTCTAGTTTGCCGGACTTAACTTTTTGGGCGATATTTTTTACTGCATGAACAATTTCATCTCGAGAACCGTAGTTGAATGCGATTTGAAGATGAACACCCGAATTATTTTTTGTCACTTCTACCGCATTTGCAAGAATTTTTTGCAACTTGTCGCTCAACTTTGTCAAATCGCCGATAAAGTTAATTACAACGCCGTGTTCGTGCATTTCTTGCAATTCGTTTTTAATCGTTTCCGCAAGAAGGTTCATCAAAAAATCAACTTCTTCTTTTTTTCTGTTCCAGTTTTCGGTAGAAAATGCGTAAACGGTCAAATATTTTATCCCGAAATCGTCGCAGGCATACATAACGGTTTTGAGTGCATCAACACCTTTTTTGTGTCCGAATGCAGACGGAAGATTTTTCTCTTTCGCCCAACGTCTGTTGCCGTCCATAATCACTGCGATATGCTTTAAATCAGTATTTTTTACTATATTAATAATTTCTTGCTCTTTATTTTCGGTCATCATCACTTCTTATCCTTTAAATTCCGTAAGAAAATAATAGCACAAAAACATCTTTTCATAAATTTTTGTTTGTCATATTATAATAATATTATTAAAAAAGGGAGCTAAAAAATGGGAAAAAACAGAATTGGTATAGATGTTGGCGGTACAAACGTAAAAATCGCACTTGTTGACGAAAAGGGAAAGATTAAATATTCAAATTCTGTTCCGACGCGTGCGGAAATGGGTTACGAATATACTGTAAATAATATTAAACAGGCAATCTACGATTTGCTTAAAGAAACAAAACTTGAACCAAAAAATATTGAAGGTATCGGGTTTGGTTTTCCTGGGCAAGTTGACTACAAGTCGGGTATCGTAAGACTTGCACCGAACATCCCTGGGTGGGTTGATGTTCCGATTGCAAAACTTATTGAAGATGAATTTCATATTCCGACACGAGTTGATAATGACGTAAGATGTGCGGCACTCGGCGAATTGAATTTCGGTGCGGGCAAAGGCTGTGAAAACTTAATTTGTATCACCGTCGGAACAGGTATCGGCTCGGGATTAATTGTAAACGGCAAACTTGTTCGTGGAGCATCAAATGCGGCAGGCGAAATCGGACACATCAAACTTCAAATGAATGACGGCCCGATTTGCGGTTGCGGAGATACCGGATGTTTGGAAGCATTTGCATCGGGGCCATCTATTGTTGCAATGGCAGAAGACTACATTAGAGGCGGAAAATCTACAAAATTCCGTGAAATGGCAAATAGCAACCCGATTACACCGTATATTGTTTGCGAAGCTGCAAAAGCAGGTGACCCTGTAGCGAAAAGAATTTTCACAATTATGGGTGAATACATCGGAATAGGCATGGCAAGTGTCGTAAACCTTCTTAACCCTGAAAAAATCATTGTGGGTGGCGGAGTAGCAGACGCAGGAGAGATTTTGATGACACCGTTAAAAGAAACACTCAAAAAGCGTGCAATGAAAATCGCAGGCGAAGCTGTAGAAGTAGTTCCTGCTCAACTCGGTAACACCGCAGGCGTCATCGGTGCAAGTTTGCTGATTGAAAGCTAGTGAAGGGTTTTTGGCTGGAACGAGCGGAAGGTTTCCATCTTTGAGAAGTGAATAAGTGACGAAGTAAATACGCCCTCGCATAAAACGGCACCGTTCGCAATCACAACGAAAACTCAACGTTTCCGTTGATTCTTGCTCACCTTTCGCTCCGCTCATGCCTCTGCTCGGGCTGCTAATAAGTTCTTATCGTTCGCTACGCTCAAAAGTAGTTTTGGTGCATAGCACCCGATTTGAACTTATTCACGAGCCCGCAGGGCGAATTTACTTATTCACCTATTAACCTGTGTGTTGTGAAGAAAAACGTAGTGCTCTAAATTTGAAAGCCTTACTCTTGCAAATAATCCATGTTTTCGTGCAACATGATGTAGCATGCTCCAGTGTAGTATTTTGTGAAAGTTTGCAAGTGTTTTTCTTGCTTTTTATGCTACAATAAAATTATGAAGAAACTGTTGTTATACTGTTTGATTTTTGCGATGTCAGCAATTCCTGTTGTGGCAAACGAGATGGTGGATGATTATATGGATATCGCCCGAAACTATTGTATTATCGGTGATTACCCGCATGCCATAAATTATTTCAACCGTATTTTATCTATCGACCCGAATAACTCTCAGGTAAAAGACATTATCTCTATGCTTAACAGGTTTAATTCCAATGACCGCAAGGCTTACGCAACTCGTACAAACAGTTCGATTTATAACGCTATGGTTGCAAAATTCAACGGGGACAGCAATTTGACCCTCGAGTATCTCAAAAAAGCCGCTAATTCAAACGGATTTTTATTTTACAACTTTTTGGGCGAATATTATCGTGACCTTAAAAACTACAACATGGCGATTGCTGCGTTCAATTCGGCTCTCGAGTATAACCCTGATTTCGTGCAAGCCTATTTGGCGATAGCACTTTGCAGGTACGATATGGGGGATTATGAAGGTGTAATTCCGCCGATTTCAAAATTTTTGTACTTCAATCAACAAGACGCTTTTGCCTACTATGTCAGAGCGAAAGCCTACTTTATGATGGGTCAAAACAATGACGCTGAAACCGAAATCGTGACAGCTTTAGCACTAAACGATGATGTTATGTACAGATTGTTGCAGGGCATGATTTTGTGCAAAAAAGGTCAGTATGCACAGGCAAAAAATATTCTTGAACCTCTGACAAATTTAATCAGCAACTCCGAAATTTACAAGTACCTTGGAATGGCTTATTTGGGGTTGAAGGATTACAACGAGGCTCTTTTGAACCTCGATAAAGCAGTCATCTTATCTGAGGATGATAAAGAATTAAATGCGAAGTATAATGAAGCAAAAGCGGCTGTAAAAACTATTGTAAGAACCGCACCGCCGGCTGAAAAACCACAGGAAACTCCGCCTGCGACGAGCGAACAGACACAATTAGACAGCACAACAGACGATGATGAGAATTACTAATTATGAAAAGACGATATAAAAAGAAAAAAGAACCTCTCTGGGCTAGAGTTGCAAACTGGTGCATAACCCTTGCACTTGCGGGCGTTATGATTTACGGATTGCAGTGCTACAGCGATTCGAGCCTGAAATTTGTTCAGCTTAGCGATGTGCATTTTGCCTCAAACGGGCAAAATACCACATTCAAAATGACGGGTGAATCTCCAAAACTTTTGCAGGATGCTGTTAATCAGGTTAACGAAATGAGTGGCGTAAATTTTGTAATGTTCACGGGCGACCAGATTAACACACCGTACGAAAAAGAGTTGGAAGCATTTATGCCTTATGCCGAAAAACTCAATGTGCCTTGGTATATCACAATCGGAAACCATGACCGTTGCGTTGGCGGTTTTTTGAACAAAAAACTTTATCTTGATATCGTAAGAGCACACAACGAAAACTTCAAATTTGAAAAACCTTATTACTCTTTTGTACCGCAAAAGGGCTACAAAGTTATAGTTTTGGACACAATTCCCATGGATAGACTTACTTCTAACGGCGAAATTCCAAAGGAGGAGTTGACGTGGTTGGACGAACAGCTTGAAAAATCTCAAAAAGACACGGTCTTAATTTTTATGCATGTGCCGATTATTGAGCCGTTCCCGAGCTCAGGTCACAAACTCTTGAATGCCGGTGAAGTTCAGGCAACCATTGAAAAATACAAAAATCCAATCGGCGTTTTTCAGGGTCACTATCATGCCTCAAAAATTACGCAGAGAGGAAATGTTTTGTACGTAAGTTCGCCTGCATTGGTGTCTTACCCGAATGCGTTCCGTGTCGTGACGGTCAGCAATACTTGGCACAAAGTAATTTTTGACGTCAAAACTGTTGAAACCCGAGAAAAAACAGTCCAAAAACTTGCAAAATTGCTTGTATTCGGTTCTAACGTATATTCGGGCGACGCAAAAGACCAAAACGGAGTTT
The DNA here is from genome assembly GCA_900321895.1 of uncultured Brachyspira sp. Classification (GTDB taxonomy): domain Bacteria; phylum Cyanobacteriota; class Vampirovibrionia; order Gastranaerophilales; family Gastranaerophilaceae; genus Scatousia. The sequence goes on along the minus strand of ONYB01000074.1, from coordinate 14,371 downwards.
ATGAAATTAAGAAATAACAATCGAGGTATCGAAATGGATGAATTTAAAGTAAAATTTAGAGGTGTCAGAGGAAGTTATCCGCTTGCGAAAAAAAATTTTCTGAAATATGGCGGAAACACCTCTTGCGTAGAGGTTTATGTCGGCGGACATTTGATTTTGCTCGACGCAGGTACAGGCATGATTGATGCGGGCGATGAATTAATGGAAAACTACATTACATCTGGGATTACGCCTGCCGAAAGAACTCCGATTAACGCTACGGTTTTGATTTCGCATATTCACCAAGACCACATCTTAGGGTTTACTTTCTTCAAGCCGATACATGTTCCGAGTTCGGTTATAAATGTTTTCGGAAACGTTAATTACAACGAAACTCTTTCGGATGAGCTTGCGACACTTTTGTTCGGCAAGTCTTTCCCTGTGGATTTGGGCGATATTGCTGGAAATTTAAACATAAAAGATTTGTCTGAAACCGAAGGAATAATTCTTCGTCACGGCGAACCTCCGATTATCAAAAGAATTGAGAACGAAGAGGATGCAAAGGTAGAAGGGGACGACGTTTTGATTACCTGCTACCGTTCTTATGCACACCCGCAAGAGGGCGTCATAATCTACAAGATTACTTATAAAGGCAAAACTCTTGTTTATGCTACAGATAAAGAAAGTTACAAGGGCGGTGACAGAAGATTGGCTCACTTTGCCAGAGGCTGTAACCTTTTAATCCACGATTCGCAGTACACAACAGAGGATTACCTGAATTCATACGTGCCAAAACAGGGCTACGGACATTCAACTTTTGATATGGCACTTGAGTGTCAGGAGCAAGTCGGGGCAGAAAAATTGGTATTCTTCCACTTTGACCCGTCTTATGATGACGAAAAACTTGACCTCATCAAAGAACAGTACAAATCGTATTCTGACAAAGCTATTCTTGCGTACGAAGGGTTGGAAATTAATCTTTTATAATTATATAAAAGGTATGTTCACAATTATAGGCGAGCGGTTTTATGAAAAAAATTGTTGTAACAGCTTTAATAATGTGTTCATTGGTGGTATCGGGTTATCGAAAGCCGGAATCGTACACGATAGACGCCCACATGAACGCCACAAACCACAACAACAAAGGACTTATGTATATGCAGGAGGCATGGTGGTATCCTGCAATACAGGAGTTTAAAATGGCAATCAGTCTTAACCCTGATACTCAAGCATCTGCTGTGTTTTATAACAATCTTGGTGAGTGTTATATGAAAATAGGCTATGCGGATATGGCACAGGACTGCTTTGAGCGTGCAGTTAAGCTGTACAGTTTGAATTTGAAATTTTTCCAAAACCTTGCGGATTGCTATGATGCACTTGATATTGTGAGCACAAAAATTAATCAAACTTACGAAAACGATAACCCGTTTAATTATATTATGCGTGGCTTGTTGTTGGAGAAACAGGGCGATTTGCAAGACGCAATCACGATTTTAGATGAATTTGTAGCCAAAGAACCTGACTTGATAATTACTCCTGCTGTAAAAGGCTATATTCAAAAACTGGTTAAAAAAGTTTATTAAAAAGAGGATGGCATATTCACGTTACATTCCTTCATATACCCGCAAAAAATTTGTTGCTGTTTTTTTATAAATAGTGTATCATTAGTTTTGAAATAAAAGGTGTGTGTATGCAGAGTGAATATATTCTCCCGAAAAAAAATGATTTAAACCAACTGAAAGTTACTGATATTGCTTATCCCCTGCCGGATTTGAAGAATATCGACGAGTCAAAAGCTGTCGTTATCGGCAAGTGGATTATGGCATGGATTGAGGACGGCTTAGCAAACGGTCGCTTGAAGGTAAAGGATTTGTTGCCTACAAAAGCTGATTTGGCGTATCATCTCGGTGTCAGCGTCGGAACTATTCAGAGTGCAATCAGGTATGCGGAGGATTTCGGCTATCTTGAATCCAAGCAGTGTATCGGCACGATGATTAAAAATCGTGTGGAGGGAACACAAAATTTTCGCAAACTTACCTCAAAACGCGAAACTGCTATCAATGAGATAAAAAATTATATTCTTAATTCGGGCTTTAAGGTCGGTCAAAATTTGCCGTCATCAAGAACCCTTGCCCTGATAATCGGAAGTTCTGCAAACACGACAAGACTTGCCCTCGAATATCTTTGCGGTGAGGGAATTTTGGAACACAAATTCAAAAATTCGAGAGAATCTGGCTGGAGAATTTGCTCAATGGATTTTGACGCAATGATTTCGGGCGATGTGGAGCAAAAAACTCTTGTGTCAAAGGTTTTGGATGATTTGAAAGTTTTTGTATCAAAAAATTGCAAAATGGGTGACAAAATCCCGCCGCATTCTGAACTTTCAAGAGTTTTGAAGGCGAGCATAAAAACAGTTCACGATGCACTTAATATCTTGATTTCGGACGGAATTTTAATGCCACACCGTGGAAGATACGGCACGACTGTCATGAAGTTGCCGTTTGAAAATTCCGCAAACCAAAAGAGGGAAAACTCAATTTTTGCACCTGCACAAGATGCAGCTTTCTACTTTTACGAAAAAACTCAAAACCGCATAAAAGATATGATTGCAAAAAATTACGAGGTAGGGGACAAATTGCCTTCAATTTTGGAATTGTCAAAGAAATTTGAATTGAGCCCGAACACAATCAGAAAAGCTTATCAAAACCTTGCAAAAGAAGGATATCTTGGCTTTTCTCGAGGTCGATACGGCGGAACATTCGTCCTTGATATTCCTGATACAGGCATGGAATCTTTCAAGTGGCTTGCCGTAAACCCTCAGTATGCAGAGGCTTACAAGGATTAGTAGTATTCAAAAGCGGCACAACGCAGTTGTGCCGCCATAAATCCCAAATCTGTAGCCCGTTTTCTCAAGAGTTATTATTCAAGCAAGCTTTCTAAAAGGTCTGCGTTTTTAGCAGCGGAGGCTGATTGTCGAACCTGCTGTTTGTAGATGTAGGTTCTTAGTGCTTCTCTAATAAGTTCGCTACGTGAGCGGTTTTCGCCATCGGCTACCTGATCAATCTTGTTCAAAAATTCCTCGGGCATAGAAATCAAAACTCGTGCCATATATTCTCCTTTGTTACTGCTATAAATCTCTTGTATATATATAAAAACAATTTACTTTAAAAAAGTGCTATTTTTTATATTGTTTTTATATACCAAATTTTAAAACCCACTGTTTATGCAGGTTTTAAGAATTTATTTTAGTTTACAAAAGTTAATATAAAACTCGCATTGCATGCTTTACAATCCTGTATATTTAGGATATTATAGTGCGAGAGGTCGTTTATGGATAAAAATTTAAAATATAAGAGAGTATTAATTAAAATTAGTGGCGAGGCTCTTTTGGGTTCGCAAGAGTTCGGTATTGACCAAACTCCGGTCATGATGATTGCTGAAGAAATTAAAAAGGCAAAGGATGCAGGTGCTGAAATTGCGGTTGTTGTCGGTGGCGGAAATATTTTCCGAGGCATGAAGAACAGTGCAAAACTCGGCATGGACAGAGCTTCGGGCGATTATGTCGGAATGCTTGCAACAGTTATGAATGCGATTGCTTTGCAGAGTGCGTTCAACTCAATCGGTGTTCCTTGCAGAGTTCAGAGTGCATTGGCGATAAATCAGGTTGCAGAACCTTATATCAGACACCGTGCAATCAGACACCTTGAAAAGGGCAGAGTGGTAATCTTTGCGGCAGGTACGGGCAACCCGTTCTTTACTACTGATACAGCAGCAGCCTTGAGAGCTTCCGAAATTAATGCGGAAGCCATGCTTATGGCGAAAAACGGAGTTGACGGAGTTTATACGGATGACCCGAAAACTAATCCGGAAGCAAAAAAACTTGATAACATAACTTATGACGACATTATTATTAAAGGTTTAAAAGTTATGGATACATCAGCATGCACATTGTGTAAACAAAACAATATTCCGATTGTGGTATTCGATTTTGACGCAAAAGACGGAATTTCAAACATTATGCACGGCGAAAAATTAGGAACATATATAAGTTAGATTATTATAAAGAAAGAGGTTAAAATGGCAGAACAGTCTGAAGCATTAGAAGAATTATACTTGTTCGGTGAAGAAAAAATGGAAAAAGCGATTAACCAGCTTAGAAAAGAATTCGGTAGTATTCGTTCCGGTAGAGCAAATCCGCTTATTTTAGATAAAGTTGTTGTTGATTATTACGGTGCTCCTACTCCGTTAAGACAAATGTCACAGGTTACTGTTCAGGACGGTACAACTCTTGTTATCACCCCTTATGACAAATCAACTTTGAAGGAAATCGAAAAAGCTATTATCAAGGCTGAAATCGGTATTACGCCAAACAGTGACGGTATTTGTATCAGGCTTCCGTTCCCGCCTTTGACAGAAGACAGAAGAAAAGAAATCGCTAAAGAAGTCAAAAAAATCGGCGAAGAGGCTAAAGTTGCAGTAAGAAACATTCGCCGTGACATGACAGACGATTTGAAAAAAATCGAAAAGAACGAAAAATTGCCGGAAGATGCGGTAAAAGATAATCAGGACAAAATCCAAAAAGTTACCGATAAATACACAGGTATTATTGACAAAGCAGTTGCAGAAAAAGAAAAAGAGGTTATGACGGTATAATGACAGCACCTGAGGAAGAACAGACAAACCACGGTTTGAACAAAAACGCAACAAGAATGCTTACGGGCTTTATTATGGGCACGATTGCAATGTCCGCAATAATTTACGGGAAATGGGCAATCCTTTTAATGCTTTTGGTAATCATATTTTTTGCCTCAAAAGAGTATGTGAAAATCCTTGAGCATAAAGGTTTTTACCCGAGTTTGAAGGTCATGTTCCTTTCACAGTTGATTATTGCAAGTATTGCGTACTTCCAAAGGTTTGATTTGGTTGCCGTTGCTTTGACCTTCTGCTCGATTGGTGCTTTTATGTGGGTGCTTTTCAGAGGAAGACAACCTTATATCGCAAACGTTGCAACGACTTTGCTTGGTATTATTTATTGCGGGTGGTTTCCGCTTCATTTGATATTTTTAAGACATCTGAGTTCCGAAAGATTTCATGACGGCTTGGGCTTTGTCGTTTTGATGTTTACCGCAATTTTAATGACCGATATCGGTTGTTACTACGCAGGACGTCACCTCGGAAAACATAAGCTTGCTCCGATTGTCAGCCCTAACAAAACTATTGAAGGCTCTATCGGCGGTGCGATTGCGGCAGTAATCGGTGCTTTGATTATCGGTTATTTCCTACAGCTTGAGTGGTATTTCTCGGTAATGCTCGGGTTCTTGTGTACTGTTTTTGCTCAAATCGGCGACTTGTGCGAATCACTTCTCAAACGTGATGCCGGAGTTAAAGATTCCGGTCACTCGCTTCCGGGGCATGGCGGTTTCCTTGACAGAACGGACAGTTTCATTTTGACAATCCCTGTAATGTATTATTTCTGTAAGCATATTGTATTTTCAAACGAATTGCTTGCTGATTTGATAACTTTCTTTAGAGGGTTGTTCTAATGAAGGAAGTGGCTGATATATTTGGAATTTCGACGGAGTGCGGCGACTATTACAGAGCCGCACTTACTCATCCCTCATATACCAAAGAAAATAATCTCGAGTATGGCGAATGCTATGAGAGATTGGAATTTTTAGGCGATGCGGTTTTAAAATTGTTGGTTTCGGATTTGCTTTTTGAAACATATCCTGATTATACGGAGGGCGATATGTCAAAAATTCGTTCTGTTGCGGTTTCTGACAATACGCTTGCCAAAATTGCCAATAAAATGGGGCTTGATGAGTTGATTCTTGTTGGGGAACACGATAGAAAACTCGGGGTTCAAAATCTGGAATCCGTTACGGCGTGTTCTTTTGAGGCGGTTTTGGGTGCTTATTATTTAGACGGAAAACTTGCTGAATTGACCGAGTTTATTAAAAAGGTTTTTCCGCCGTATTTGGTTGAGATTGAAGAAAATTACAGCAAATATAATGCGAAGGCGATTTTGCAGGAATACACCCAAGGCTTGAGCAAAACTATTCCTGTTTATCGACTTGCGAACACTTCAGGGCCTGCTCATAACAGAGTTTTTACGGTTGAGGTTTCTTATAACGATGAGGTTGTGGCATCCGGTTCGGGCAAAACCAAGAAAGAAGCCGAACAACACGCTGCTTATGAAGCTTGCAAAAAGTTGGGGGCAATATGAGCGAGATTATAGTATCTCCGTCGATTTTGTCGGCGGACTTTGCGAACCTTGAACGAGATATTAAAGCGGTCGAAAACGCAGGTGCGGACTGGATACACGTGGATGTAATGGACGGACATTTTGTTCCTAATATAACGATTGGCGTTCCTGTCGTGAAGTCAATCAGAAAAATCACAAAATTACCGCTTGACGTTCATTTGATGATTGAAAATCCCGAAAAATACGTTGAGCCGTTTGTGAAGGCGGGTGCGGATATTATTACGTTTCATTATGAGGCGGCGGGTGAAAAATCACGTGAAATTTTGAAGATGATAAAATCTTTTGGTGTGAAGGCAGGAATTTCTATTAAGCCGAAAACTTCTCCGGACGAGATTTTTAACCTTTTGACCACAGCGGATATGGTACTTGTAATGACAGTTGAGCCGGGGTTTGGCGGACAGAGTTTTATGGCGGATTGTGCCGAAAAAATTCCTTATTTAAAAAACAACTCACCACAAAATATGATTATACAGGTGGATGGCGGGATTAACGCAGAAACCGCAAAAGTTTGCACCAGATTAGGTGCAAATTCGCTTGTGGCAGGTAGTTATGTTTACAAATCCGATGATATAAAAACTGCAATCGATAGCTTGCGAGGATAGCGGATTATGAAAATTATGCCGATTTCAAGCAGGATAAACCCTTCATTCAAAAGCAATGAGCCGATTGCTTTTGATGACGCCGTTTCTCGGGAAAGACGTAATTTTATAAGAAATCACTATGACAGTTGGCATAATCCTTACTCAGATATTTATGCAAGCGAGCACCGCTTGAGTGAATATTCGCTTAAAAAGCTGGTTGATTTTTACTCACAGAAGCCTAAAAAAATAGTTCCGGAAGAAATTCCCGTTATTGCAAAACGTATTGACAGTTGTGTAAGAACAAATAATTATCGTGGGCAAACCTTGGCGGGTTCACATCCGATGATATTTGAAGAAATGAAAAAGGCAGGGTTTAAAACGATTATTGATTTGGGCAGTTATGGCGAAGAATACAAGGAGAGTGTTGAAAAATCAGGCATGAAGTTTTTTGATATGCCAATGGAGAATTTCTTTGCACATTCGATTTTTAAGGATATGGCGACCCAGAATGATAAGAACAAATTTGTAAACCGATTTGTGGATTACATAAAGGTTATGCAAGAGGGAAACACTTATATTGCTTGCGATTACGGGACGTACAGGACAGATGATGCGGTTATGCTAAACAGTTTTTTCAACCCGAAGGCAAACAGACATTCTGTTGTGGTTAGGAGAGATTATTTTTCAGATTACATAAAAACTTTGTATAAAAATTTGACATCAAAAGACAAGTTGAAAATGGGCTGGGACGGAAACTGGGAAAAACAGTTCGCTAAAATGTTGAAAAGAGTTGTAGCAGAGCCGTTTCGACTATTCTAAAAATGGTCAAAAGTTTTTGAAAATGGAGTTTGTAACGAAATATTAATTCGACTTTTAATTAGGCTGAAACTCAGATATAATCCTTCATAGGATAGGATAGGATAGGATGGGTTGGGGAAAGTAGCAAATTTTTCTTTGTTCATGTTTTATATTTAATATAGGTGTAAAATGAAAATAGAAAGTAGGTAGAAATGTCTTTGTCAGTAAATTCTGTAAACTCAATGAAGCTTCACTCACTCGGAAATACCGAAAATGTAGGTCAAATTCCTGCAAATACCAACTTGTTGAAGGGGAATGCCCCGACCGATACGGTAAATTTTAAAGGTAAGGAAAGAACTGAAGCCGAGTCGAAAGAAATTGTGCGAAAAGCAAGAACTACTGCAGCTGGCTGGTCAATATTTGGCGGTATTTTTAGTACCTTGTATTATGGTTTGAGAAGTGATGACACTGTAGCCGAAAAATACGACCTTGATCCCAAAGCCGATAAAAAGTTAATCAAACAAATTAAAAAAGACCAAACATTATGCACGTTACCGTCAGCAATTTTCTACACAATTATTCCTGGGTTGGTAACTTACTTGTATTGCAACAACATGGATGCCGATAAAATCGATTTGGACTAAGGGCGTAGAATAATACGTTTCCTGCCGTATAAGTGTACATAAGTGAATAGGTAAATAAGTGAATTCGCCCTGCTTGGGCTCGTGAATAAGTTCTTATCGTTCGCTACGCTCAAAACAGCTTTGGTGCAACGCACCCGATTTGAACTTATTAACTTATTCACCTATTTACTTATTCACATAACAAAAAAAAAGAGCCTTTAAAGGCTCTGTTGGAATTAAGAATAGCTGGAAGTATGAAAAAGATTTTTAACTTATGCTATTATTAAATTAAAGATAAATTTAATTTTCAATTACCCGATCGGGTACAATTTTACAAAATCCTTTTTATCTTGTATAATCATTCTATGGCTGGAAAATCTCGCAAACACCAAGGTTATCGTAATAAATTTATCGCTTTTGCGTTTTCGTTTTTGTGTATTGTGAGTGGGGTGTTTTATTTTACGCTTAACTATGTTCCGCAAAAATTGTACAAAACTCAAGATATGAGATCAGGCATGAAAGAAGCTTTTTACGTCAGCCAGTGGTGTAGCAGCGATTTTGGAAAACAAGAATTCGTGTTGTGGGACGGAACTCGTGTGGATTGTTTGACAAAGGATTATGCAATCGAGTTTGATTTCGCTAAAAAATGGGCGGAAAGTATTGGGCAATCGCTTTATTACGCAAAAATGACCGGTAAAAAGCCTGCGGTAGTATTGATTTTGACGAAACTCGAAGATTATAGATATGTAAAACGTGTTGAACGTTTGGACAATGGAATTAAGGTTTTTTTGATTAAAGCATTTTGAGTTTTGACTTTTTGAAATTTCCCGTTATACATAAAGTATGTTCATCTTGGAATTTTTCAAAAAAAATAAAGAATGCAAGCATGAAAAAGTCACTCCGGATAAGGATTTTTGCTACTGTCCCGATTGCGGTGAGCTAATCGAAAATTGTTGGTATATTACCAGATGTTCCTGTTGCGGGGTGAAATTGAAGGCTATTATTAAAAATGGAAAAGTCATTCCGGATGAACATTTTTGTCATAACTGCGGGGCAAGCGGTTTTCTGGTTGAAAAGGTTGACAAGATTAATTTTATTGACATAAATTATGCAGTATTGGTTAAAGCTGTCGTAAATCCTGTGTTTGATGAAGTTACCCAAAGCTGGATTGAAAGAACAGTTTCAACGGCTCCAAAACTTTTAAGGGGCTAAGTTTTTATTTTGTTAAAATGTTTACTAATGCCTCTATTTCGCTTATAATAAGAAAAAGTGAAATAGGGAGAAGATTATGACAATAAAATTCGGAACGGACGGTTGGCGTGCCGTTGTGGGAAAAGATTTTAACAAAGAAAACGTTGAAACGGTTACAAAAGCAATCGGAAAATATGTTTTTGATAATTTTGGGATAGATAAGAAAATCCTTGTTGGATATGACCCGAGAAATATGGCTGCGGAATTTTCAATGCAGTGTGCGGAAATGCTCGCAGGTTACGGCTTTGAGGTTTTGTATAGCAAATCAGTAATCCCGACACCGGTTTTGGCTTATAGTGCAAAACATTTGAATGCGTGTGCGATAATGTTTACCGCATCTCACAATCCGCCGGAATATTTGGGTATTAAATTTATTCCTGATTATGCCGGTCCCGCAACTTCTGATATTACGGATGAATTAGTTTATAATTTGAATGCAAAGTTTAGCGGGTTTGGCAAGGGTGAAATCCGCCAATACAATTTCAAACCTGATTATTTCGCTCATTTGCAAAAACTTGTGGACTACAAAAAAATTCGTGAATTAAAAGAAAATATCATTTTTGATGGTCTGTATTCCGCAAGTATCGGGTATTTTGACAAAATTTTGCAAAATAATGATATAAAATTTGAAACGCTCCACATGTACCATGACCCGAATTTTGGAGGCGGAATGCCCGAACCAAAACCAAAATATTTGAAGGAATTGATTGAAAAAGTGAAAAGTGAAGCCCCGTCCGTAGGGTTTGCGAATGATGGTGATGCTGACAGGTTTGGGGTGATAAACGAGGACGGTGAGTATGTTTCGCCGAATGAAATTATCGCAATTCTTTTGATGCATTTGAAAAAACATAAAAATTATGAAGGTTCAATCGTAAAAACTGTCGGAGCAAGTCTTTTGCTTGATAAAGTTGCTGAAAAACTCGGGGTTGAGGTTATTGAAACCGCAGTTGGGTTTAAGCACGTAGGCGAGGCTATGCGTAAGTTCAACCCTATTATTGGCGGGGAAGAAAGCGGTGGTTTGAGTATTCAAGGGCATATTCCGGAAAAAGATGGCTTGCTTGCAAATTCATTGATTTTAGAAGCTATGGCTTATGAAGGTAAATCCCTTAAAGAATTGCAAAAAAATTTGTATGATTTTGTAGGCTGTAAATTCTACAATGATAGAATTGATAAAAAACTTGAAAATACAGATGAAATTAAGCCTGTTTTGGAAAAATATAAGTCTATGACCGCTCTCGGGAGTTTTAAGGTGAAAAATATCGACACAAAAGATGGTGTAAAACTCTATTTTGATGATAATAACAGTTGGGTTTTGGTTCGCCCGAGCGGAACAGAACCACTTTTGAGAATTTATTTCGAAAGCGATAGTGTCGAAAATATTGAACTTCTGAAACGATTGATTGCTTAACTTGTTGGTGACAATGATATTGAAAAGGGCGGATTTTGCATTGCAAAATCCGCCCTTTTTAATATTTATACTTTATTTTCATCCTATAATAAGTTTGTCAAAAAGACTTCGCATAAGAGATTTTTTCCTGATCGGTTTGTTTTCAACTGCAGCAAGCTCCATGCCGACTTCATTATAAAGATATTTCATTGTGTCTGCACGTCTGTCGGCTTCGTTTGCGTATTCTGCACGAATTTCCGAAAGTTCGCCGTGGTCTAAAAATTTACCGCCACAGCTGTAGCATTCGTCAATTTGAATTTGTTTTTTTATGCTGGAATAATTTTTTACCATTTTGGCACCGCATGCAGGACAATATCTCGGAAGAGAACCGTCTACAGGTGTAAACTCTTTATTTTCAACCGCTTTGATAATATCGTTGATGTTTTCGTGTTGTTCGTCAAACATTTGAAATTCTCTGTTGTCAAAGAAAATTCCGCCGCAACCCTCTGTGCAAATATCAATATTTACCCCTTCCGACGGGATAAAAATTTTCTGCATTTCCTTCCCGCAAGCAGGACATCTCAATGTTTTGTGTGAATCAGCCATAACAATTCCTCCGTTTATAACCAGCATATCTTAACATATCTTAATGAGATTGTCAATAATAGGTTTGTGTTTGTTTAATATCAAGTTTAAAGTTTTGTAAAATGATTTTTGAATTTGCTAAAGTTTTCTCTAAAATGTGCCGAAAGATATTATGTGAAAGATTAGAAGGAGTATTTTTTATGTACGATTACAACGAATTGAAAGAAAACATTAAAGCACAAAAGGCAGACGAATTCGAAGCTTTAAAAGCTGAAATCAGTGGAATTGAAGCTTTTTGGGAAAGACTTTTCAAAGGTGTTTTGGAAACAACAACTTCAAAATCCGAAAGAGATTTTAATGTATCTTCAATTTAGAACATAAGGTTGCAAACGCTGACAGCGGCGATAATTCCAATTAAATCAGCCAATAAACCTACTATAAGTGCGTAGCGGAGTTTTTTTATTCCGACTGCTCCAAAGTAGACTGCAAGTACGTAGAATGTGGTTTCGCTACTTCCGACCATCACTGCGGCAAGTGTTGTTGCGTAGTTGTCAGGCCCGAGGTTGTGGGCGATGTCCGAAAAAATTCCGATGGCTGCCGAGCCTGAAAGTGAACGGACAAGCATTATCGGGATTGTGTCTGCTGGCACGTTAAAGTGATTTAGTATTGGTGCAAGAGTATTCCCGCACATTTCGATTATGCCGGATGCTCTTAGCATTGATATTGCAACGATTATGGCAACAAGATACGGGATTATGTTTACAGATACTTTAAAACCGTCTTTTGCCCCTTCCGTAAAGCTTTCGTATAGCGGAACTTTTTTTATAAGTCCCATTGTGAGAATTATCAGCAAAATCAATGGCAGTGCCCAAAGAGAGATGAAGTTCATAATTGAGTTGAACATTATTCAGCCCTCCCTGCTTGTACGACTTCTTTTGCGTGTTCGGTGTGTTTAGCGGTTTTATTTGTGTGCGGGATTTGCGGTTTCCAAACGTGTTGGAAAATTTTTGCTAAAATTATTGCACTCACAAACGCAATCGATGTAACTAAAAGTGTTGGTGCGATTATGTTTGTCGGATTTTTGTAGCCTATCCCGATAAGAATTGCGATTACTGTGGCCGGTACGAGTTGAAAACCTGCGGTGTTCATTGCAAGAAGCATGCACATTGCATTTGAGGCAGAAGCCTTATCTTCGTTGTGACGTTGGAGTTCTTCCATTGCTTTTATTCCGATTGGGGTTGCCGCGTTCGTCAGCCCAAAAGCATTTGCCGAAAAACTCATTGCAATATCGCCGATTGCAGGCGAATTTTCAGGGATTTCATTGAATAATATTTTTGTAATCGGTTTAATAATTTTTGCGATAATTTCAATCAGTCCGCACTCTTTGGCAATTTTCATCATTCCGAGCCAAAATGCCATAATTCCGATTAGCGAAAATGCAACCTTGACGGACAATTCAGCCCCCGACAGTATTGCATTCACGACATCTGCCAACTTGCCGTTTACAGCTCCCGCTATGATTGATATTACAATTAAAAAATAAAAAATGTAATTCATAAATTAATTAAAGCATTAAATGTCACGGCGGTCAATTATTTCGCAACAAAAAACACCCCCGAATTTCGGAGGTGTTTTTGTAATTTGTTAATTATCGGTTGATTAAACCAATTCTTTAACTTCTGCAGCAAATACTTTCGGATCCAATTTAATTCCAGGGCCCATAGTTGTTGCAAGGTAAATTGATTTAACAAATGTACCTTTTGCAGCAGCCGGTTTTGCTCTTAAAATTGCATCAGCAAGTGTTGCATAGTTTTTAATCAAATCGTCAGCAGCGAATTCAACTTTACCGATAGGGCAGTGAATCATGCCTTGTTTGTCAGCTCTGAATTCAACTTTACCGGCTTTAGCATCTTTAACAGCTTTAGCTACATCCATTGTAACAGTACCAGTCTTAGGGTTTGGCATCAAGCCTTTAGGCCCCAATACACGACCTAATTTACCCAACATACCCATACAATCAGGTGTTGCAATCAATGTGTCGAATTCAAACCAACCGCCTGCGATTTTGTCAAGAATTTCTTCAGCTCCAGCAAAGTCTGCACCAGCTTCAGTAGCTTCAGTTGCCTTAGCACCTTTAGCGATAACGCAAACTCTTACAGTTTTACCAAGACCAGCCGGCAAAACTACTGTAGATCTGATTTGTTGATCAGCTTGACGAACATCAATACCTAATCTCATGTGGCATTCCACTGTTTCGTTAAATTTTGATGTTGCTTTTGATATTTCCTGTAATTTTTTCAATGCATCAACTGCTGTAGCAGGTTGTGCAAAGTCTGCAAGCATTTCCTGCACTTTTTGTTGTTTTTTAGTTAATTTACTCATTATTTTGTTTCCTTTCGTGGTAATAGCGGAATTTATCTTTTGTTCTCACCGCAAGGTTTTGGCGAGAAAAGAATTATTCCTTCCATCCTTATTAGTCTTTTACTGTAACACCCATAGCTCTACAAGAACCTGCAATCATTTTAACTGCAGCATCCATTGTTGTTGCATTCAAATCGTTCATTTTGATTTTAGCGATTTCTTCCAACTGTGCTCTAGTAATTTCAGCAACTTTATCCTTGTTAGGAACAGCAGAACCTTTTGAAAGATTCAATGCTTTTTTAATCAATACAGGAGCCGGAGGTGATTTGATTACGAAAGAAAAACTTCTGTCTTCGTAAACATCAATGATAACCGGAATGATGTATCCTGCTTGAGATTCAGTTTTTGCGTTGAATTGTTTACAGAAATCCATGATGTTTACACCATGTTGACCGAGTGCCGGACCAACCGGTGGTGATGGGTTAGCCTTGCCGTCTTGAATTTGTAGTTTAATTTTACCTACGACTTTTTTTGCCATTTT
>ONYB01000008.1 GCA_900321895.1 uncultured Brachyspira sp. | reverse complement strand
GGTAAATGATTTTAAATAGTTTACACTTGCAAAATCAATGTAAGGGCATGTGGTACTCTGCCGACGAAGAGGTGACTAAACGTCACGTCTGAGGAGAGGGGTAGACACGCTCAAGACCGAAAGGTCTTAATGACAATTAAATAAGGGCATGTGGTGGAATGGTAGACACGCTAGTCTTAGGAACTAGTGCTAACGCGTGGGAGTTCGAGTCTCTTCATGCCCAAATAAAAGACACTCTTTACGGGTGTCTTTTTTGTTGTTGACTCGAATCCGTAGTTTTTAAATATAATAATGTCGGCTTGGTAAAGCCGTTTACTAGCAATTTCTTTGAAATAGAAATGGTAAATAATAATAATATTTATACTTTTTGCAAAATAGGTTTAGCCTTTGTAGGTCGGCTTTACTAAGCCGACAACGTAACTTTGTAATATAATTAAACCATGAATTATAGACGTGTATTTTTGGAAAATGGCATGGTGTTTTTGACACTTGTAACATACAAGCGTATTCCGATACTTATCAATAATATTGATATATTGAAAAAATCTTTAAGTAACCTTTTAAAAATATACAAATTTAGGCTTGTAGCTTTTGTTGTTTTACCTGAACATATACACTGCATAATTCAACCACGAAATATTTTGGAATATCCTAAAATTGTAAAAGCATTTAAATATTCATTTTCAAAAAATGTCGGCTTAGTAAAGCCGACCTACAAGCGAATATGGCAAAACCGTTACTGGGAACACACAATAAGGGATGAAAAAGATTTGTATATGCATTTAAATTACATCCATTTTAACCCAGTTAAGCACTGTTATTCTGCAAATGTAAAAGATTGGGTTTATTCTTCATTTCATAAATTTGTTTCAAAGAATTACTATGGGATAGATTGGGGTTCTCTGGGGGATGTTATGGAACTTTCTGATTTGTGTTTTGAATAATTTTTTCACATATTTGTATAAAATTTACTTTTATGAGATAATACATATCAGGTTGATTAGAGATAGAGGATTATTATTTTATGAACGAATATATTCTAAAGGATACTACTTCTAAGGATGCATTTAATTACGGTTATCTGTTGAAGAAAATCTTTCCTTATATAAAACCGGTGTTGGGTCGTGCTATTTTGAATATCATTATTGCTGTTCCTTTGGGACTGCTGGATGGTGTGGTTGCTTTTTCCCTAAAACCGTATTTGGATTATGTTATTAATGGGAACCCGAATGATACTTGGGCTTTTATGGGACATGAATTTCACATTCAGGCATGCTTCGCCGCAATTATTCCGTTTGGTATCGTTTTGTTTGCGATTGTGCAAGGGGTTTTGAAATATCTCAGCAACTACTTGACTTCTTGGACCGGGCAAAAAGTCGCAAACTCTCTTAAAATAGATTTGTTTAAAAAATTGACTAAGCTTGATCCTCAGTTTTATGATGTAAACTCTTCAGGTATCGTATTAACAAGGTTTTTGTCTGATCCGGAAACCGCTTCAAGAACTATTATTGATAGTTTGAAGTCCTTCATTGCAACTTTTTTTGGTTTGATTGGGCTTGTTGGAGTTTTGCTTTATAACTCTTGGCAATTAGCGATTATCGGTTGTCTTGTTATGGGGATTGCTATTACTCCGGTAACGTTGATAAGAAAGAAAATTAAAAATGTTTCTAATGCGAGCATGGTTGTCGGCGGAAATATGACAACAAACTTTAATGAAACCTTCTCCGGCAACAAAATTATGGCTGCTTATAATCTTCAAGATGATCAGAATGAAAAATTCCAATCACAGGTTCATGAACAATTTAATTTGGCGATGTCCTTGACAAAACGAGTAGGCTGGATGTCCCCGATTATGTATTTTGTTTGCTCTATCGGTATTGCAATCGTTATGGCGGTCGGAAACCATTTGATATTGACCGGCAAAATGACGGCAGGAAGTTTCGCGTCCTTTGTAACTTCGTTATTGCTTTTGTATAAGCCGACTAAAACTCTCGGTAATACTTTGACAAATTTACAAGGAACTTTTGTTGCAATGTGTCGTGTGTTTGAATTGTTTGACCTTGATCCGAAAATCAAAGATGCACCTAATGCAGTTGACGTAAACGGTTTGAATAATTCAATCGAGTTTAAAAATGTTGATTTCGAATATGAAGAAGGCGTTCCCGTATTGAAAAATTTTTCATTAAAAGTTGATAAAAATGAAACTATCGCACTTGTCGGAAATTCAGGAGGCGGAAAAAGCACTGTGGTAAGCCTTATTCCGAGATTTTATGATGTAACAAGAGGTTCTGTAGAATTCGACGGGGTTGATATCAGAAACTTTAAATTGCACTCTTTGCGTGATCAAATTTCGTTTGTATTTCAGGATAATTTCCTGTTTTCCGGAACAATCAGAGATAATATTATGATGGGAAATGAACATGCTTCTCAAGAGGCTCTTGATAAAGTCGTTGAAATGTCGCATTTGGACGAATTCATCGGAACTTTGGAAAAAGGTCTTGACACATACGTCGGCGAACGAGGTACAACTCTCTCCGGAGGTCAGCGTCAGCGTGTAGCAATCGCAAGAGCAATGTTGAAAGATGCTCCAATCGTAATTCTTGATGAAGCTACCTCTGCTCTTGATAATAAGTCTGAGGCTATTGTTCAAAAAGCATTAGATAACCTTATTAAAAATAAAACGGTTTTTGTTATCGCTCACAGGCTTTCTACAATCAAGAATGCAAACCGTATCGCTGTTGTGAATGAAGGTGAATTAGCCGAACTCGGTTCGCATGAAGAGTTAATGGAAATTAATGATGGTATTTACCGTAAGCTCTATGAGATGCAGTTTAAAAATCAAGAAGAAATCGAAAATTCTAATTGTTAACATTTTGTAAAATATTCTAAAAATAAGCAATTTCTTGTTGTAAAAATCCTTTATATATATACAGGGGAAATTTTACAAAGGGGAAATACATTGTTTAGCAATATAGCAAAACTGAATGCTGGGCATATACAAAACAATTATTATGCACCGAATTTAATGCCGTCATATGGTATGTTTCCGGTCGGAGGGTTTTGTAATTCTGTATTTTCTCCGATGATGAGTATGCCGAGTATGTATTCTGGCATGGGCGGGTTTTACAATCCGTTTATGTTTATGGGCGGATGTGGTTCCGGATATTTTAATATGATGATGTCGATGCAGTTAATGCAATCGCTGATGAAATCGTTATCAAATATAACATCGTCGTGGACTCCTTCGACTCCATCACGCAATTATACTCCGTCAAGTCCGACCAAAATACCACGGAGATACGCAAAAAATTTTAATGTAAATGCCAAAACTAATTTACAACAACTAAAATCTGTTGGTTATAATTCTAAAAAAGGTAAAAAATTAGCAGAAACTGCACTAACTGATTCTATCGGATTTACAGGGAAATGTGCACAATATGTTAGATATGCTCTGGAGAAAACACGGCTTTCGAACGGTATGCGAGCCGACGGGGCAGATTATGGGAATGTCTTGAGTTTGAATAAAAACTTTAAAGAAATTTCTGCAAACGGTCTGGATTTGAAGTCGCTTCCTGCTGGTTGCGTACTCGTCTACGGACGAGGACAAGCAGGCTATAGTTCGAAATATGGGCATGTTGAGATTACGACAGGTACAGGTCAGGCTGTCAGTGACGGTATTACGAACAATATAAGACCGGGGGCAAGAGTTTTTGTTCCTGTCTAAATTTTCAAAAGAAATTCGTTAACGGCAGATTTAAGGTCAGAAAGGGTGCCGTTGTTATAAATAACAAAATCGCATAATTTCAACTTTTTATCCTGTGACATTTGCGATTTCATTCTAAGTTTGGCATAATCGCCAGAATAATGATTCCTCGAAATTAAGCGTTCCTCGCGAAGTGTATCATTCGTATAAATAAGAAGGCTTTTATCAAACAAATTACTCATATTACTTTCAAACAGTAGCGGAATTCCGACAAAAACAAGGGTTTCGCTTTTATTTTGCTCGAAAAATTTTAATATTTCTTCTTTTATTGCTGGATGCATTATCTTTTCTAGTTTTTGTTTTAGCTCGGGGGTAGAAAATACTAATTTCCCAAGTTTTTCTCGAGAAATTTTCTCGTCGCAAAAAACATCAAAATCTCTGAAAGCAACCTTGATTTTGTCAAGATTTTCCAAAAGTTTATGTCCGACCTTATCGGTGTCCAGAACTTTGTATCCTTTTTCTTCCAAAATCTTTTGAACCGTAGATTTGCCGGAGGCGATATTGCCCGTAAGAGCTATTTTAAGCATTGTTAGAAATCCTGTTTAAAAAGTTTTTTAATTCTTTAATCTGCTTTGGTTTAATAGGCTTGAAATCGCCGCGTTTTAGCCCTGCCAAATCAAGAGTGGCATGTTGAATCCTTTTTAATGTCTTGACTTCATAGCCGACATGCTCAAACATCTTTCTGATTTGTCTGTTCATGCCCTGATAAAGAGTGATTTGCATAACAGTTTTGCTTTCATCTTGTTCTAAAACCGTGATATCAGCATAAGCAATTTTGCCTTTTTCGATTTCAATACCGTTCGCAAGTTGTTCCAATTCGTGCTTGTGAATTCTTCCGCCGATAGAGACAAGATAAACCTTCGGAACTTTTACAGAAGGGTGAGTTAGAGCGTTAATCAGTTCCCCGTCATTTGTTAAAATTAAAAGCCCTGTAGACTCCCTGTCAAGCCTTCCGACAGGCTTTAAGTGACAAAGATTTTCCGGCAATAAATCGTAAATGGTTTTTCGACCTTTTTCGTCATCGCTTGTTGTAATGTAGCCTGCGGGTTTGTAAAATCTGTAATATTCGTGCTTTATAGGGTGTATAAGCTTTTTGTCTACAAAAACTTTATCTTTTGGTTGCACTAAAAATCCAAGCTCACAAACCTTTTTCCCGTTAATAGAAACTTTGCCGCTTTCAATAAGCTCATCAGCCTTTCTTCTGGAACAAAGACCGGATGATGCTATATATTTGTTTAAACGAGTTCCGGACATTTTAGAGCTTCCTCAAATGCTTTTTGTAAAGAGTCAGGCATTCTTCTGTAAAGTTTTCTGTCATTAGAAACCGCAACCGCGTCAAATTCTGCCTCGATACATTTTTTACCGGTTACTTTATCTAATATGACTTGTTTAAAAGTAACAGAAAAACCGTTAAATTTAGAAATTTCCGTTTCAATAATGATATCATCGTTGAGTTTTGCGGACATTTTGTACTTAACGTTCATGTTGGTAACCGGGAGTAAAACATCTTGTTCTTTTAAAGTTACCAGATCCAAACCTAATTTTTCGCACAAATAAACTCTGCCCATTTCAAGCCATCTCAAATATGTGCCGTGCCATACAACACCGTAAGCATCAGTGTCAGCATAAAAAACTTTTTGTTCAAATGTATGTTTCATAATAAGTTAATTCTACCATAAATCAAAAATAAATGCACGAAAATTAAAAATTTTAAAAGAATGTCTTGACTGTAAAAAATGTTTGGGTTAGACTAATGAAGTACCCAAAAGGACAAAGACTCCGTCGGGATGTGGCGCAGCTTGGTAGCGCACCTCGCTTGGGACGAGGGGGTCGCACGTTCAAATCGTGTCATCCCGACCATTTAAAAAAGAACCTGTTTTGGCAGGTTCTTTTTTTGTTGAGCGGTCGGTCTGCCCCGATTACATCGTGGCACCATTCACGCAGTTCTAATTATATAAGAACTGCGGAAAGTTGCATTCGCTTCCCTAAGCTCAACTTCGTTTCGCTAAGGGAAAGCCTATC
>ONYB01000090.1 GCA_900321895.1 uncultured Brachyspira sp. | reverse complement strand
GAGGTTTTTATTACTTCTAAAAATACTTTTGCATTCTTTGGTTTTTGACCGTCAAGGAAATATTTTGATTTTGAGGCGTCAATCCTTGCCGGAACTATAAGTCCGCTTTCAGTCATTTTTTCAATATTTTCTCTTGAAGAAAGATATTTTATAAACGAAATGGCTTCCGACTTATGCTTAGAAGATTTCGCCAAAGCCCAACCGGAAGAATCCAACGGAACTACACTTCCGACAGAACCTTTCGGAAACGGTACAATGTCCCAATCAAATTTTGCTTCTTCTCTGTATTTTGGAACAAGCCACCTACCCGAAACCTGCATAGCAAGCCTTTCTTGCAAAAACATTTGTGCCATTGTCGCACTCGCACTTTCGGATTTTTGCGGAGCTACATGATATTTTTTTCGTAAATCTGAATAAAATTTAAGCCCTTTTTGACTTTCGGAATTACTCAAAATTTCACGTCTGCCGTCATCTGACAAAATTCCGCCGCCCTCGCTCATCAAATAAGGCAAGTAAAAAAGCGGCTCATCTTCAAAACTTATCCCAAATATTTCAGGAGCATTAGTCAGTTTTTGAGAAATTTTCAAAAAATCTTCAAAAGTCCAATCCTTGTCGGGGTACTTCACGCCCGCCCTATCGAACAAATCCTTGTTATAAAAAACAACCAAATTTGAAACATCTCTCGGAATTGCATAAAGTTTTCCGCCCCAGCTCAAGGACTGCAGAGCTTGCGGATAATAATTTTGGGTATCAAAATCATATTCGGACAAATTCTCCAAAACTCCGGCATTTGCATAAATCGGCAAATTAATATTGTTTATAAAAATCACATCAGGTGCGGTATTTGAGGCAAATAAAAGATGTATTTTTTGAAAATAATTTTGCGGAATGTGCATAAATTCAACCTTTACACCCTCATGGGATTTTTCAAAATCCGAAAGTATCGGCTTTAAAATATCGACCTCCGACTTTGAACCCCAACTTGCATACTGTAAAACCACGTCATTATCAGACTTGCTGCATCCGCTAAGCAAGCAAATACAGCAAGTCACCAATAAGAATTTTGTTATATTTTTTAGAATTTTTAAGCTCTCCATTGTCTATTACAATTCTATTAAGACACCCATTTTGTCCCCGCTAACCTCAACAAGCGAGCGGAAATTGTCGGCTTTAACCATATAAACATTTTGATTGTCTTGTCTTACCTGAATTGGTTTGTCTATCGATTTGTCAAACTTTTTGAGGACGAAAATTTGATCTTTAATGCGTCCGATAAGAGCGTTCTCGCCGTCGTGATTTACGAGATAAAAACCTCTTTCATTGTCAATATTGAAACCTGATTTTACAATTAAACCGTTAACCGAATTTTCATTTGAGCTTGGTTTTGAAGACGCAAGCGGGTTCGACATATTTCTTCCTGCTGAAATCGGGGCAGATGTCGGCATTGAAGATTTTACTTTTGCAAGGCTTGCGGCAACTCTGTCCGAGAGGTATGCAGGAGCTGTAACCTTGTTTACAGGCTCGTCAAGCGACAAAAATTCTTCTATTGTTGACATCGAATATTCCGCAGGAGATGAGTTCAAAACAGGTTTTTTGATTTTTGCTTCAACAGGTTTTACTGCAGGTTTTGAGAGGAATTTTCCACTCTTTGCAATCAAATCGCCAACACTCAAATTACCGCTGTCAAAAACTCTTGAAGAGGTGTGCAATTTTGAATATCCGAGGTTTACGTGCTTACCTTCAAGCGGAACGGAACTTACGACATCAGCACGTCTTTTCGGTGCAGGTTTTGTTCTTGAAGTTTCTTCAAGTGCCATTTTTTCTTCAAATGCTTTGAACATTTTCGGTTTTGAAATAGATGATACGCTGTTAATCATGTTGTTTGCGATTGCGTCATCTTCCGAAATCGTGATATCTTGGAAATTCTGTTCAAGTTCACGCAACACAGCATCTTCGTCAAGGTTCATCCTCTCAGAATCAGGTGTGTTGTGGAGAAGTTGCTCCAGACTAATTCTGTATTCATCATTTTGCTGATTTTCGTTTTTCATAACCTTCTTTTCCTGTTTTTTCTTAGCGGCATGTTTTTCAAAATCATTTTGAATATGCTCTGTTGCCACACTTTTAACTTTTTTAGCTTGAGATTTTTCTGTTTCTAATTTTTCGATTTGTTTGTCGATATTTTTAACTTTTTTGTCAACTTCTGAATTGACGACCTTTTTAGAAACACTTTGTTTTTTAATATCTTTTGCAATTTTTTCTTTTCTTGCACGAGGTGAAGGGTTTGCTGACGGCGGTTCTACAATTTCGATTTCCATAGGCTCGACAATTTCCACAGGTTTTGCGGAGGATTTCGGCTTCATAGAAACTACATTGCTTTCGCCGACATTAAGTTTTTTCGCAGGACGTCTGATTTTGCTGACAGTATCCGCAATGCTTTCTGCAGTGTCGCTGACAAGCGTAATTTTGTTTGTATCGGTTGCAACAAGAGCTTTTTCGTCAACTTCGGAACTCTTCGCACTAGCACCGACGTAAGATTTAAATTTTTGTTGCCAATCCAAAGTTTCGTTGTCTGCAATATTGTTGAAAT
>ONYB01000091.1 GCA_900321895.1 uncultured Brachyspira sp. | reverse complement strand
TTCCACCAACTGCGGAACTACCTCAAAGACATCCCCGACGTAGCCGTAGTCTGCAATGTCAAATATCGGAGCATTTTTATCCGAATTTATTGCTATAATCCTTTCAGAATCAGCCATTCCGATTGTATGCTGAACCGCACCGGAAATCCCGCACGCTATATAAAGTTTCGGGCTAACCGTCTTACCCGTCTGTCCAACCTGCATATCGTGTGTCGCCAAGCCCATTTCAACTGCAAGCCTTGTTGCACCCACAGTTCCGCCAAGCTTATCTGCAAACTCTTTCAACAACAGAAAACCTTGAGCATTTTTCATACCACGGCCACCCGCAACAATAATTTCAGCACTATCCAAATTATTAAGCTCCTTTGTGATAGCTTTTTTAAACTCCAAAAGCTCAACTCTTTTTTCCAACCCATCCAAATTCACAGGCATTGTGATAATTTCGGCTTTTTTCACAATATTTTCGGAAGCAGGTTTGAAAACCTTCGGTCTGATTGTCGCCATTTGCGGAAGATTTTTGCACAAAATCGTCGCCATTAACTGTCCGCCAAAAGTCGGACGGGTCGCCGCCAACTGTCCTTTTTCGTTAATATCAAGCCCCGTACAATCTGCGGTCAAGCCGGTATGCAAAGCCGTTGAAATTCTCGGAGCTAAATCGCGTCCTTGATTTGTCGCACCTATCAAGAAAATTTCAGGCTGAATTTCTCTCACCGCATCAACCGCAGCTTTTGAGAAAAATTCAGTGTAATATTCCGCAAATCTCTCATCTTCAAGAGCATAAATTTTATCAATTCCACTATTTTTAAAAGCTTCCAGATAATTCGAAGCAAGCCCTTCTTTTGAAATTAATAAAGCACAAACCTCGGCATCATCCAATTTTTGAGCAAGTTCTTGAGCTTTATGAGCAAGTTCAAAAAACACTGTATGGATATAATTTTCTCTCGTAACCTCTGCATAAATAAGAATTTTCTTACGCATTTTGTCCTCCGGTCAAGACCTTTGCCAAATCTTCAACGCTTTCTAAGAATTTGCACTCCGTACATTTTTTTTCGGGACGAAAAGCTCGACTTACATAAGTCGGTGAACCTTTTAGCCCGACCTCCTCTGCACTCAAGCCTAAATCTTCAAACCCGTAAGTTTTGATTTCTGAATTTTGAGCTTTTATAACTCCGTTAATCAAAGCTCTTGTCGGTTCAAAACTATCCTGCAAGACACAAATCAATGCCGGAAGTTTCACCTTAACAATCTCTTCGCCGTCCTCAAGTTCACGCCTCAAGGTCACAAAACCGTTTTCGCAAGAAATAATTTCCTTCACATACGTAACCTGTGGAATATCAAGCGTATTTGCAATACTCGGCCCTGTCTGTGCGGTATCGCCGTCCACGGCGAATTGTCCGCAAATAACTAAATCAAAATCCGACAACTTCGTTTTAATTGCTGTTCCGATAGTTTTGCCTGTAGCATAAGTGTCTGCCGCAGCAAACTTTTTATCAGAAAGCAAAACCCCTTCATCAACTCCGAGTGCTATTACTTTTTTAAGCATATCAACCGCCTGTTGAGGCCCCATTGAAAGTGCAGTAATTTTAGTATCTTTGCAGAAATTTTTGATTTTTAAAGCAAACTCCACGGCGTAGACATCATAAGGATTTATGACACTTTCCAAACCCTCACGCTGAATAGTGTTATTTTCAGTCCACTTGATATCAGAAGTATCAGGAACTTGCTTTATACATACAACTATTTTCATTTATTTAAACCAAATTATACTATACGTTTTTTTGTAACCTGTTTTGCATTAGCTTCAAGCAAAGCATTGTAAGCCATTATGTACATTGAGCATTTTCTGATGTTCGGAATATACCAAGCACAACGTTCCTGCGTACAAACCATGTCCACATCCTGACCTACACTCATTAGGGGGCAAAAAGGGATTTCTCTTTTAATATCCGCCATAAATTTCTCCTTTATTAATTAGATTGTGCCTGTTTTAACAGATTACAATTTTCATCTCTCTTTTTTTCTTGATCTTTATAAATTTTTGTTCTGTTGATAACCTCATCGAAATCGATTTTGTGAGCATCAAAATCAGGCCCGTCAACACAAGCGAACTTAACCTCGCCGCCTACGGTAACTCTGCATGCTCCGCACATGCCTGTACCGTCTACCATAATCGGATTCATGCTTGCTTCGGTAAAGATACCCTTGTCACGAGTAAGGTTTGCAACCGCTCTCATCATCGGCATTGGCCCGACGGCTATTGCGTAATCAATTTTTTCTTGAGCCATTAATCGTTCCATAACCTGTGTTACAAAGCCTTTTTCTCCCATAGAACCGTCATCTGTCGTAATAAACAATTCCGTACAAGCGTCTTTCATTTTGT
Source organism: uncultured Brachyspira sp. (assembly GCA_900321895.1). Taxonomy (GTDB): domain Bacteria; phylum Cyanobacteriota; class Vampirovibrionia; order Gastranaerophilales; family Gastranaerophilaceae; genus Scatousia. Next base: position 1,516 of record ONYB01000091.1, on the reverse strand, counting down.
CTGCCCAGAAAATCAAATCTTTATTTCTTGCACCCATAATCATATAGACCTTGTTGCCTGCGTCTTTGAAAGCCTTCGCAATCAAATAGCAAGGAGCAGCACCATAACCGCCCGCAAGACAAACGACCGTACCATATTTTTTTATTGTAGTAGGTTTTCCGAGAGGCCCTACGATATCAGCAATTTCGTCACCGACTTCCAACGCTGCCAATTCTTTTGTAGAATATCCTACAGCCATAAACACAAGAGTAAGTTCCCCTTTTTCTTTGTTTACATCAGCAATCGTTAACGGCACTCTTTCTCCGTTTTCATCAGCTCTAAAAATTATAAATTGACCGGCTTTCGCATTACGTACGACATACGGTGCATCTATCGTAATTTCGTACTGATGCGGACAAATCTCTTTTTTGGATAAAATTTTATATCCCATATTACCTCTCCTTACTAACCTATACAAACATTATACACAAAGTTTTGCACATAATCAAGAACCTATAAATATAAATTTGTAACATGCAAAACTTATTTTTTGTGCTAAAATTAATCAGTAATTAGCAAAATTAACAGAAAGGGTATGTTATGAACAAAGTTGTTGTTGGAGCTCAATGGGGCGACGAAGGTAAGGCAAAGATTACCGACATTTTGGCACATGATGCAGAATTAATTATCAGATATCAGGGCGGTTGCAATGCAGGTCACACAGTTGTTGCACACAACAAAACTTTTAAATTTCACCTTATTCCGTCAGGAATTTTATATGGAGACAAAACCTGCTTCATCGGGGCAGGAACGGTTATTTTGCCTGAATATTTTGAAAAAGAAGTTTCGGAATTGATTGAGCAGGGAATTGATGTTTCAGGGTTAAAAGTCAGCCCGCTTGCATCTATCACAATGCCATACCACACAGAGGTTGACGGCTATAGCGAAGACACTGCGAAGAAAGGGAAAATAGGTACGACTAAAAAAGGCATCGGGCCTACATATACCGACAAAATGGCAAGAATAGGTTTAAAAATCGAAGATTTGTACTCCGCAGAAGCCCTCAACGAAAAATTAGACGTAATTCTTCCGATAAAAAATAAAATGCTTGAAAAAGTTTACGGTTTGCAACCATATTCAAAAGAATGTGTTCTTGCTTTGTGCGAAAAATATGCAGAAATTTTCAGACCTTATGTTTGTTTCGATTGGCAAGAAATGCTTGAAAAATCCAAAAACAAACAAATTCTTTTTGAAGGTGCTCAAGGGGTTATGTTGGATATAGATTACGGGACATATCCTTTTGTAACTTCCTCTAACCCAATCGGTGGCGGAGCTTGCACCGGTTCCGGTTATGGCCCGAAAATGATTGATGAAGTTATCGGGGTTGCAAAAGCCTATGTTACACGTGTCGGAGAAGGCCCGTTTGTAACGGAATTAAACAACGAAACAGGAATTAAAATCCGAGAAATCGGACACGAATTCGGGGTTACTACAGGCCGACCGAGAAGATGCGGTTGGCTTGATGCCGTAACGATGA
>ONYB01000199.1 GCA_900321895.1 uncultured Brachyspira sp. | reverse complement strand
TTTAAGCTGATTAAGAAAATCGGAATATTATTGTTATTATTAAAGTTTTCGACTGCAGCTTGACGGTCTTTTGTTTTACCTGTCAAATATTCGTATTCAATGCCTTCTCGTTCAAGCCAGCCCTTCACGATATCCAGCATGTTGACAAATTGACTGAACAAAAGCACTCTGTGACCTTCCGAAATAATCTCTTCAAGCATAGATTTAAGTTTTTCAAATTTACCTGACGACATAATGTGTTTGACGTTTTCTTTGTCGTAAAGTCTAGGGTGGCAGCAGATTTGGCGAAGTCGGAGCAATGCCGAGAAAATAGACAATCTGCTTTTTTCAAGCCCGTTTTGCTCAATACTCTTGAACAATTCTTCTTTCGTGCTGTCAAGAACTTGAAGATAAAAGTCTTTTTGTTCATCCGTAAGTTCGCAGTATGCAATGTTTTCAACCTTGTCAGGCAAATCTTTTGCAACATCTCGCTTCATACGACGTAAGATAAACGGATAAATCTGGAGTTTCAGACGTTTTTCAACCGTTTTGTCCTGACGTTCCATAATCGGATTTACATAACGAGCGTTAAATTCCGCAACACTCAACAAGAACCCCGGCATTAAGAAATCAAATACAGACCAAAGTTCTTCCAACTTGTTCTCAATCGGAGTACCGGAAAGAGCAAGTTTGTGGTTAGCCTGTAACTGTTTGACAGCTTGTGCAGTTTGGGACATTGCGTTTTTAATATTTTGAGATTCATCAAGAATAATATATCTGAAATTGATATCCTTAAAATGCCTGATATCACGGCGAATTAGGGCATAGCTTGTGATTACAACGTCATAATTCGGGATTTCTTTAAAGTGATTTTTTCTGTCACTCCCCGCAAGTTTTAGGCATGTGAGCTCAGGTGCAAACTTTTGGATTTCGGATTCCCAGTTGAATACAACGGTTGTCGGACAAATTACAAGGGTTGGCATTGAGCCGTCAACTTCTTTTGCCTTCTGCAAAACGGTCAGAGCCTGCAAAGTTTTTCCAAGCCCCATATCGTCCGCCAAAATTCCGTTAAGCCCGTATTTATACATAAACCAAAGCCAGCCGAAACCTTTTAGCTGATATTCTCTAAATTCAGCGGTTGCGTGTGTCGGAAGGTTTGTGCCATCGTGGGTTGAGAATGTCGACATCTGTTCCCAGAATGTTTTAAACTCATCACTCAAAACAAGCTCAACATCAAGGTTTTTGAGTTCGCTAATCAAGCCCGCACGATAAGTTTTTACGGTAAATTTGTTTTCGTCGTTTCTGTAAACATCAAATGAGTTGAATGCTCTCATCATTGCATAAATGTTTTGGGCAGGAAATTCCACAAAGCCCAAACTCCTTATACGACTGTATTTTTCACCGCTTTGAATGGTGTCATAAACTTCATCAAAATTGATAATCTCTTCTCCGACTCTGCCATAAAGTTGGATTTCAAAACTATCTTGAGATTCTTGTGAAAAGTCAATTTTGGCACACATTCTAAATGGTTCGTCCATAAGCTTGAAGAAACTGATGTCGTCTTTTTCTACAAACTTCCACCCTTCGCCGGCCTGTTTGATGTAATAGTTATAAAAATCGATTGCGTTTTCTTTTTCTAATGCCAAATTGTTTGTCTGCATCGGTACAAAACGACATGCCAGCAACATATTATATGCTTCGATTTCGTGTTTATAATTTCTTTTTATCCAGTAGACAAAATCCTCGCCTTGTTTTTATACTGTGATGTATGGAGTTTTTTCACTGGTTTTTGAAAACGGTACTCGCACTCCGTCGTATTCAAATTCCAAAGTCGCTTTTAAAGATTGGTCGTAGTCAATCCCCATTGTCACAATGTTTAATGGCGGACGTTCCTCCAACATCAATTTTGAAATGTTTTCGTCAATATTGACATCGATAACTTTTCTCAACTTTGGTAATTCTTCGTAGATAAATTTCCCGCCGTCAGAATCCTTCAAATCCGTAAATGAAGATTTTAAAAGACTTTGCGGTATAACTTGCATTGCGACATTAGTCGGGAAAATTACGTTTTTGTATCTGCCCCATTTGAGGTGTCTTGAAAAATATCGAACCTCTTCAAACGGATAAACCTCGTCGCTGTTAGGGCGTTTCCACTCTAATGCTAAAAGGATTGTACCGCCTTGGGAAATGTTTACGTTCAAGACGAGTTTCCATTCTTCGTCAGTAAATTTCAATCTATTTTTAGTCTTTTCGTCCAATACCTCATCCGCTCTTGACAAAAGCGAGAACATCGGACCGAATTTAGTAATCGGAATATCGTACCAGCCCGCTTTTTTGTCCTGTCTTGAAATAGTCAAAAGTTGTTGAAAGATTGCGATTTCAATTTTTT
>ONYB01000200.1 GCA_900321895.1 uncultured Brachyspira sp. | reverse complement strand
TTGCCAGTGCATAATAGTCGGGGTTGTAGGTCTGAAAATAAACCCTGCCCGTAAATTCGCCACGTCCCGCACGTCCTGCGACTTGTGTTAAAAGCTGAAATCCTCTTTCGGACGCTCTGAAATCAGGCAGGTTAAAGCTTGCGTCTGCTGAGATTACCCCAACGAGAGTAACGTTCGGGTTGTCCAGCCCTTTTGCAATCATTTGGGTTCCGACGAGAATGTCAATTTCTCCTTTTTGGAAACGTTCTAAAAGTCGGATATGTTCACCTTTGCGGACTAAAATGTCGCTGTCTACTCTTTCAACTCTATAATCAGGGAAAATTTCTTTTATGTATTGTTCAATCTTTTGAGTGCCTGTTCCGCTGATTTTTAGTGCGTCCGAACCGCATTCCGGACAGATTTCAGGAAATCTTTCTACTTGATTGCAGTAGTGACATTTTAGCCGTTGATCTTTTGCATGCCAAATCATCGGGATTGCACAGTTAGGGCATTCTATAACGTGTCCGCACGCTTGGCATTGCGTGAAGGTTGCAAATCCTCTTCTGTTTATTAATAAAATTACCTGTTGCTTTTTCTCAACGGTTTCGGTAATTGCTACTTGAAGCGGTTTTGAGATGACGTTTTTGTAAGCAGCACGGGCATATTCCTGCATGTTAATCACGGTTACGGGGGCAATCGGGGCGTTTCTGTAACGGTGCTTCATCTCAAAAAGATTACCCGAATTTACTGCACGATAGTAAACAGAAATGTCGGGGGTTGCAGAGCCCAATAGGAGCGGGCAGTGATGAAATTCTGCAAGTTTTTGAGCAACGATTTTTGCGTCATATCTCGGTGCGGGACTTGTTTGTTTGTAAGCCCCTTCGTGTTCCTCGTCGATAATGATAAGCCCAATGTCTTTTAGGGGTGCAAAAACTGCGGAACGAGCTCCGGCAAGGATTTTGATATTATTTTTGTAAAGTCTTTGCCAAACGTCATATCTTTCGCCGTCTGAAATGCTGCTGTGCCAAATTGCAACATCTTTTGTCCCGAATTTTTTAGCAAGACGTTTTGTTAATTGGGAGGCAAGGGCGATTTCCGGAGCGAGGAAAAGCACGTTTTTGCCGGATTTTATGGTGTCATCGATAAGTTTGAAATAAACTTCAGTTTTTCCGCTTGCCGTAACCCCATGCAAAAGCATTGTGAGATTTTTTTGCTGAATTCCGTGGTTGTCATCGTTTTCCAGACCCCTCACCGAAATCAAAGATTTCGACTCTCCCGCAAGGGGAGAGTAATCAGTTTCGTTTAATATTGTTGTGAGTACACCTTCCATGTTTTCAAAAATTTCATTATTCCAAAAACGAAGAATTTTGAACCCGTTTTTCTCAAGATAATTTTGTCTTACAGCGTCTTTTTTTATGTTTTCATCTTCGTTATGTTGTCCGCCATCCAGTTCTATGATGAGCTTTTTTTCATAACACACAAAGTCTGCAATGTATCTGTCAATAGCCTCTTGTCGTCTAAATTTTAATCCTGCAAGTTGTTTATCTCTCAGATAGTACCATAGCAGATTTTCTGCATCTGTCATATTTTTGCGAAGTTCTTTTGAATAGGCTAATGTTTTTTTGCTGTAGAAGTGTCTTGCGACTAATCCCTCGCCCCTTGCGGGAGAGGGTGTCCGAAGGACGGGTGAGGGGTTAAGGAATTCCTGAATACGATTCTTAATCCCTTCGTATGCAGAGAGTTGCTCGCCCTCGAGCTCATAAAGCGGTTCGGTTTGGTCGATTCGCAAGATGTCCAACGGGTTGCGATAAATTTCTTCCGCTCCGATTTTTAAACATCCCATTGCGTCTAATTTTTTAATTGTCGCACGTGTCGTTTTTACGTATTTTTCAAACAAAATCAGTGGCATTTTTCCGCTTTTTTGAAGTTTTTCCAAAATCTCAGTTTGTCTTTTTGTGGCACCTTCAAATGAAACAAATTCAACGGTTTGTTCTGTTTTTGACGCTTTTTCGAGGAGTTTTAGCGGGATTGCAGCGTTTAGAACCGTCACCAAATCGCAACAGTAATAATTCGCAACCCATTCCAACAACTTCAAATAATCGATAGAAAAAAGCGGGGTTTTGTCCAAAATCTTGCTGACTTTTTTTGCTTTGATGTGTTCAGGCAAATAGTCCGAAAAACCTACACAAAATGCATTAACGAGCCCCTGTCTGCCAAAAGGCACAAGAATAGCTTGCCCGATTTTTATTTTTTCTTGCATTTCATCGGGTATAAGGTAGCTAAATGTCTTGACTCCGAGTCCTTTTATGTTGACAAGGGCAAGTGCGTATTTGTGTTGTTCGTTGGACATTGGTGTTTGTTAAGGTGAAATGTGAAAAGTGAAATCGCCCTCGCTTATGTTGCTCGGGCTTGTGAAAAGTCCTTTAC
>ONYB01000203.1 GCA_900321895.1 uncultured Brachyspira sp. | reverse complement strand
TCGCAATAATTGCACCGGCAGGGGCTGTCGAATACGATGAAATTATTCGAGCTCAAGCATATCTTGAAAAAAGAAATTTGCGTGTAAAATTGGGTAAAAATATATTCAAAACGCATCGTTATATGGCGGGAAGTGACGAGGAGAGAGTTTCAGACCTACATGAGGCTTTTCAAAACACTGAAATTAATGGGATAATCTGTGCAAGAGGCGGTTACGGTTCAATAAGACTTTTAAAATTGATTGATTTTGATTTGATTCGCAGAAATCCGAAAATTTTTTGCGGATATTCGGATATAACTGCATTGTCACTGATGATGGCAGAACATTCGGATTTGATAACTTTTTCAGCCCCGATGGCACAGTCAGATTTTAACGATATTTCTGAATTTACGGCAAATTCATTTTTTAGGGTGTTAACAGGAGAAAAGGAAGAATATTTTTCAACGTGGACATATCTTTCAGGAAATGCGGAGGGTATAATCTGGGGCGGAAATCTTTCGACGGTTGTGTCCCTTTGCGGAATTGATTTTTTGCCGGAGGAAGATTTTATTTTCTTTGCGGAGGATTTGAATGAGCCTGTTTATAAAATCGATAAAATGTTAAATCAGTTGGTAAATATAAAAGATTTTCGTAAGCACTGCAAAGGGGTAGCTTTTGGCGAGTTTATGGCTTGTGGGGATGAAAAAGAGTTGTCGGAGGTCTTTTATGAATTTGCAAATCTGTTGAACGTTCCGACTTATGGCGGGTTTAAATTTACTCATGCTTCCGATAAACAAACCGTTCCTATTGGTGCGTGGGGTATCTTGCAAGACGGAATTTTATCATATAAAATGAGCTAGGAGGTTTTTGTGCCACACTTTTTTATAAAATCTGAAAATGTTAAAAATGGTATTGCAAAAGTTTGTGATGAAGAAAATTACAAACATATCGCAAAATCACTTCGTGCAAGAGGGGGCGAAAAACTTCTTTTAATTGATGAAAATCAAATTCAATATGAAACGATAATTGAGCAAATCACTTCAAAAGAGATTTCTGCAAAAATAGAAAAGTCTTATAAATCCGAAAGAAATCTCGATTTTGAATTATATCTTGCTCAAAGTCCTTTGAGAAGTGATGATCAGTCGGAATTAATTGAAAAGTCAACGGAATTGGGTGTAAAAGCTGTATATCCGGTGCTTAGTGATAATTGTGCCTTGAATAAATCCGTTGTGGAAAAGAAAATTTCGAAATGGCAAAAAATTATGTATGAAGCATCAAAGCAGTGTGAACGTGCGATTGTTCCGACCTGTGAGGAGGCTGTTGCAAAATTCGACGACTTGATTTTGAACAATACAAAATTTGATAAAATAATAGCGTTTTGCGAAAGACGTACAAAGGTTACGTTACGAGAATATTGTGAAAAATCCCCGTTTAAAAAAGATGAAAAAATCCTTGTAATAATCGGGCCTGAAGGTGGTTTTTCCGATAGAGAATTCAGGCTTTTTGAAGAAAAATCAATCCCGATGTTAACTCTTGGTGAATTGATTTTGAAAGCGGATACGGCGGCAACTGTAGCATTAGGAAATATAATTTATGAATACTCAAATTACTGCAAAAATTAAATCAGATGAAATTTTGACAAGAATAACAGAAACTTTCGACAACGAAATTTACCTTGTAGGTGGTGCGGTTCGAGATTTCTTGATGGGAAAATCCTCTTTAGACAGAGATTTAATTGTTATGGATGAAAATGCAAAAGATTTTGCCCTTAAGGTAAAGAATTTATTTGATGCGGCATTTGTTCCCTTGGATGAGGAAAATAAAATTTATCGTTTGGTTCTGCCTGACAAAATAAATTACCTTGATATTACCAACCCGATTGAGAATTCTCTTGAAAAAGATATAATGCGTAGGGATTTGGCAATAAATTCGATAGCCGTAAATTTGAGAACTTTTGAAGTTGTTGATATGTGTGGCGGAATTACGGATATTAAAAACCATACATTGAGTTTGATATCCGAACAAAATTTTGAGGATGATCCGTTAAGGCTTTTGAGGGTTTACAGATTTCAGGCGGCATTAGGTTTTGAACTTACTTCGGCGACTGTTCATGCAGTTTGTTCTCTTGCACATTTGACCACTAAACCGGCAGTAGAACGGATTAATGCAGAAATAATTAAGCTTTTTGGTGGAAAATATGCAGACAAAGCCCTTATAAATATGGATAAAACATGGGTTTTAGAAGAAATTTTCCCGTTTGTAAAAGAACTTAAGCAAGTGCCGCCAAACACTCATCACCACTTGGATTTGTTTCACCATTCCGTTGAAACTGTTAAGCAAATTCAGTTGTTGTACGAAGAAGCTTCCGAGGAAGTAAAATCACACCTTGATGAGGTAGATTTCGGCGGAGCATCAAGACTTGCTCATCTTAAACTTGCAGGGTTTATGCACGATATCGGAAAGTTTTCAACTTGGACTATAGAGGAAGATACCGGCAGACACAGATTTATTAAGCATGATGATGTTGGGGCAAAGCTTGCCGCTCCGATTTTGAAATCAATGAATTTATCAAATAAACAGGTAAATTATGTTGTGTCTATGATAAAAAATCATATTTATCCGTCCCAGTTGATGTCAGCACCGGAGATTGATTTTTCATCTTCAGCCGGAGAAAAAGCGATGATGAGATATATTCGGAAAATGGACGACAATGTAATTGATAATATTATTCTTGCAAAAGCCGATAGGCTTTCAGCTCGGGGTGAGGCTATCACAGAAGAAATGGTTGCGAATAACCTCTCAAATCTCGACAGGTTGCTTGCGTTTTATTTGAGAATAAGAGAAACTCTAGAGCCGTTGCCGATTTTGCTTAATGGAAATGATGTAATGAAACTTTTGAATATAAAACCTTCTCGAGAGTTAGGCAAAATTATGGATGCTCTTCACGAAGCTCAACTTTCAAGCGAGGTTACAACGAAGGGAGAGGCAGAGAGTTTTGTTATGAAAAATTTTTCAAGTGATAAGGCGTAATTATTTTTTGACATCGGTTTTTATTTATTGTTAAAATATAAGAGCAAGTACAAGTAAAAAGAGGATTAAAAATATGTCAGGACACTCAAAATGGTCAACAATTAAACATAAAAAAGCAAAAGTAGATTCACAACGTGCTGTAGTCTTTCAAAAATATTCAAGAGAACTTATTGTAGCCGCAAGACTTGGCGGCCCTGATCCTGCGGGTAATTTCCGATTGAGAACGGCTGTAGAAAAAGCAAAAGCCGCAGGACTACCGAATGATAATATTAAACGTGCAATCGAAAAAGGTGCCGGAGCTGCAGGTGCAGACAATTATGAAGAGTTGATTTATGAAGGATATGCAGCAGGCGGTGTTGCCGTTGTTGTTGAAGCTATGACCGACAACAGAAACAGAACTGCGGGCGATATCAGAAGTTTCTTTACTAAATATAACGGTAGCCTTGGAGCAACAGGTTGTGTAGGTTGGATGTTCGACCAAAAAGGGGTTATTACTTTCGGTGAAGATACTGATTTTGACAAATTGTTTGAGGCATCAATCAACCTTGATGCAGAAGATGTAACAGAAGAAGACGGTCAATACAAAGTTATCACTTCACCTGAAAATTTCCAAAATGTTGTAGAAGGCTTGGAAAAAGAAGGGTTCAAGAGTGAAACATCCGAACTTACAAGAATTCCGCAAAATATGATCGAAGTTACCGACGAAAAAACTGCCGATCAGATTTTGAAACTTCTTGACAAGTTGGAAGAACATGACGATGTTCAGAATGTTTACGCAAATTGCGACATTCCGGACGAAATTGTTCAAAAATTAGAGGGATAATTTTGCTGAAAGAAAAGTTGAAAACTTTGTCAAAAGCTCTCAATGAGAGTGACAGTAATATTGATGTGATAACAGCTCTTAGTGAGCTGTTTCACACTAATGTGAATATTTTTGTTTTTGATTCTCAGCTTAATTCTTTTAGAGATTTTTCCAAACATTGGACTGTTTCGACCGTTTTGGATGCCGATGTCGAAAAACTTTTTGACGGAATTCCGCTTATTAGAAATAATAAAATTTTTTATCCTTTGATGAAAAAGAAAAGGCTTATCGGATTTATTGAGATTGAAGGAAATTCTCGTGAAATTATGGAAATTCTTGAGATTGCGTGTTATAATATTTCTCTCAAAATCCAAAATATTTCTTTGACGTTGAAAATGCAGAAGAATATTGAATTTCACGATTCGATGAAAAATATTGCAAAGATTATCGAAACTCAGTACGAATTGAACTATATTCTTCCGATAATCGGAGAAATTCTTGATACATTTATCTCAAATCATTTGATTTATATCTTTTTGAAAGAGAACGGAAAATTTAAACTCAAATGGCCTTCAAATTGTCGTGATGAAAAAATCGAAAGTCGACTTGTGGAGTTGTCTGAGCAAAAAACAACAATTATCAGTGATGACAGAAAAAATGGTTATTTTCCGCTTGTGAACGAAAACAGCGTTATTGGTGCGATTGTTACAAAAAGTACGGAAGAACCGCTTATTCCAGTAGAAATCGAATATATGGAACAGCTTGCGGCACAAACCTCGACTACGATTAATAGGGCAAATGTTTATGCTGAAATCTTGAAACACGCAACACTTGATGCATTGACGGGATTTTATAACAGACGCCAAATGGAAGAGCGTATTAAGCAGGAAACTTCTTCAGCAAAACGTAAAAATACTCCGTTATGCGGGATAATGATTGATATTGACTACTTCAAACACGTGAATGATACTTACGGACACGCTGCGGGTGATTTTATTTTGAAAACGACGGCAAAAATAATTCGTTCGCACTTGAGAGAATACGATATTGCCTCTCGTTACGGAGGAGAGGAATTTTCAATTATTTTGCCGTTTACAAAAGAGGATGAGGCGGTTATGGTTGCCGAACGTTTGAGAAAAGCAGTTGCAAACAAAGTTATCAATATTGAGCACGTTAATAAGAAAAATGACACCAAAACTATTCAAATTACGATAAGTTTGGGCATTTATTCCTTTAAAAAGACCGATAGCTCGGAAGATTTGCTGATGAATGCCGACAAAGCTCTTTATGAGGCAAAGGAAAGTGGCAGAAACAAGGTTGTTATTTACAAGCCCGAAAATTCTACAAAATAATAGGATGAAATTATGAAATACGAAAAAATTTGTAAAACTTTAGACGATACAAAAGAATTGGCGGAGAAATTCGCAAAACTTATTACAAACGGTTGTTTTATAAGCCTTTACGGTGAAATTGGTGCAGGTAAAACTGCGTTTGTAAAACTTGTTGCAGATGCTTTAGAAGTTAAAGAAAAAGTAACGAGTCCGAGTTTCGTGATTTTGAACGAATATCACAGCGGCAAACTTCCGGTTTACCATTTTGACCTTTACAGACTTGAAAATGAAGGCGTAAAGACAATTCTTGAC
>ONYB01000204.1 GCA_900321895.1 uncultured Brachyspira sp. | reverse complement strand
CAAAAAAAGTTAATAGGTGAATAAGTGAATAAGGTAATAAGTTCAAATCAGGTGCTACGCACCAAAGCAGTTATTAGAGCGTAGCTCGCGATAAAATTCCACCACAAGGTCTTTCAAAACCATGTCATCTTGAGGAGCGAAGCGACGTAAAGATCGCATTGTCGCTAAAGGTCACGGTAATGCGATTCTTACGGCACTGCGTGCCTCAGAATGACATGTTTTAGAAACAAGCTCAACATAACAAATTGTCGCTTCGCTCCTCAGGATGACATGGTTTTAAAAATCTCTTAACCTTTCGCCTTTCACTAAATAGTTCTATCGCCTTTATTGTTGGAAATGCTTATGCTTTGAATTGCTCCCAAAAAAGAAAAACAGCCACCCGAGGGCGGCTTGTCTTATTAGTAAAAGGTTAGTATGTAGGAGAAAATAAAGAAAATGGTTATACATGTATTATAACTCTTTTTTGATAGAAATTAAATATATTCCATATATATTTTACATATCTTAATAACAAGATTTGAACCCCCCTCTGTAGCGGATTTCACTCCTATGTCAAATGTGAATTAAATATAACAAAAATTCACATACCTCTTAACATTCTCTATTTATCTGATAAAATAATGAAAGACAGAATTTTTGAAAAGATTAGGAGATTAAATGAGAAAGCCGAATATTGCGATTTTAGGTGCTACAGGTGTTGTAGGTAGAGAAATTACAAAAATAGTTGATGAATTAAAAATTCCGTATAATGAGATAAAATTTTTATCGAGTGCAAAAAGTGCAGGCACGAAATTGCAATTTCAGGGAAAGGAATACACCGTTGAGGAGGCTGTTCCGGAAAGTTTTGACGGTGTAAACATTGTTCTTGCTTCGGCAGGCGGTTCTACTTCTCAAAAATTTGCACCGGAAATCGTTAAACGTGGCGGTGTTTTGATTGATAATTCTTCTGCTTTCAGAATGGATAAAGATGTTCCGCTTGTTATTGCCTATGTAAACGATGAGGATTTGAAAAAGCACAAAGGAATTATTGCAAATCCGAATTGTTCAACTTCTCAATTAATGTTGGTTTTGAAACCGTTGAACGATGTTGCAAAGATTAAAAGGCTTGTTGTTTCTACGTATCAGGCTGTTTCAGGTGCGGGGCTTGCTGCGATTAATGAGCTTACGGCAAATACGGAAGCAAGACTTGCCGGCAAAGATTTTGAAAATAAATGTTTCAAAAAGCCGATTGCGTTTAACGTAATCCCACAAATTGATGTATTTTGTGAAAATGGTTACACAAAAGAAGAAATGAAAGTCGTTAATGAAACGAAAAAAATTCTTCATTTGGATGAAAATTTACCGATATCTTGCACGGCGGCAAGAGTTCCGGTTTATAATGGACACTCTGAGGCTGTTGATATTGAGTTTGAAAAAGAAATTTCACCGGAAGAGGTCAGAGAAATTTTGGGTAAAGCCTTTGGTATCACAGTAATGGATAATCCTGAAAATTACGAGTATCCTACAACTCGAGATGCGTCAGGAGTTAACCCTGTGTTTGTCGGCAGAATTCGTAAAAATTTGGCTTTTAATAACGGTATTTCATTGTGGTGTGTTGCCGATAATCTTAGGATTGGGGCTGCTTTGAATACTGTTCGTATTTGTAAAAAAGTTATTGAAATGGATTTGTTTTAATCCGTTGTAAAGGAGAAAATAAAAAATGAAAGTTCTAGGAATTGGTAAAATAGTTTCTAATTCCGGAGTAGCTAAAAATACCCCGAAAACAGCTGTAAAAATTGGTAAAAGCGGCTTACCTTTAGAAGAGCCGCTTGACGTTTTTGAAAAAGAAAAGCAATATATATACATGCTTAGTCCCGAATATCCTTTGGAACGTAGTATGAGAGAACTTCAAATTAAAATAGATAATTTGAGCAAAAAATAATAAAGTTAAGATTTGTTTTATTTTAATTATTACTTTTTGTTAAATAAAGAGGCTTTTCTTTGTTTTTTTTGGTAAAATATTAGTGGTAGATTGCTTAGAAACAAGGTGGATATGTTAGTCAAAAGAGAAGATGTTAGAGCCTTGGTGGATGCTATTCACCACGCAGGTAAAACAGTAGTTTGCACAAACGGGTGTTTTGATATTTTGCATGTGGGTCATGTCAGATATCTTGAAAAAACCAAAAGTTTTGCGGATTATTGTATAGTTTTGTTGAATTCTGATAAGTCCGTAAAATCCATAAAAGGGCCAACAAGACCGATAAATACAGAGTTGGATAGAGCAGAAGTATTGGGTGCATTGAGAAGCGTGGATTATGTGGTGCTTTTTGATGAGGACAGCCCGAGAAATCTTCTTGATGAGATAAAACCGGATGTTTATACAAAGGGTGCGGATTATACAATGGAAACTCTTCCGGAAGCGGATATTATGAAAAAAAACAACACCCGAGTGGAATTCATAACCTTTGTCGAGGGCAAATCCACAACAAACACAATTAAGGCAATGGGGAAGGCTTTAGAGTGAAAGGTGAAAGGTGAAAGGTTCAATTTTGGGGCATTAATTCAATACTAATATTGAGCGAAGCGAACATAAAGAACTTATTCACGAGCCCGAACAGGGCGAATTTACTTATTTACTTATTCACTTCAACAAAAAACAATCAAATAAGGAGAATAGAATAAAATGAAAACATTTACAGTAGAAGAAATTTCGCAAATCGTTGACGGTATGCTTACAAAAACTGCTGATGTGAAAATTTCGCAGATTGCACCGCCACTATTGGCTGATGAAAACACTTTGGCTTTGGCTCTTGGAGAAGACGAGATTGCAAACCTTGCAAAATCAAAGGCAAAAGCAGCTTTGGTTCCGTTGGGTGTTCAGATTGACGGGTTTACTACTATCGAAGTTGAAAGACCTCGTCTTGCTATGATGAAATTGTTGAATCTTTTTTATGTTGCACCTCAGGTTAATCAAGGGGTTCACCCGACAGCAACAGTTCACGAAACAGCTAAATTGGGTGAAAATGTTCAAATCGGGCCGAATGTTGTAATTTCTCACGACGCTGTAATCGGTGATAATACAAAAATTTTGGCTAATTCTTATATCGGTGGTGGAGCTGTTATCGGTAAAAACTGTTTCTTCCACGCAGGTGTAAATATTGGCGATAGAGTTAAAGTTGGCAACGACGTAATTCTTCATCACGGAGTTTCGCTTGGGGCTGACGGTTTCAGTTTTGTGACTGAAAATCCTGATAATATCGAACAGGCAAGAAAAGAAGGGGCTATTAAGGAAGAAAATATTAAACAAGTTATTTTCAAAATTCCTTCAATCGGTTCTGTTGTAATCGGTAATAACGTTGAAATCGGTGCTAATACTGCAATCGACAGGGGTACAATCGAAAATACAACTATTGGTGACAATACAAAAATAGATGACCTTGTAATGATTGGTCACAACTGTAGAGTCGGTAGCGGTTGTTTAATCGTTTCTCAAGTAGGTATTGCGGGTAGCTGTGTAATCGGTGACAGAGTTGTTATAGCAGGTCAAGCAGGACTTGCTGATCACATTGAAATCGGTTCTGATTCAATCGTTACTGCTAAAGCCGGTGTTACAAAATCATTCCCTGAAAAATCAATCATCGTTGGTATTCCGGCTGTTCCGAGAAAAGAATTTATCAAACAGTTGAAAACAATGAAAGATGCTCAAGATATTTTTGCAAAATTCAGAAAATATGAGCCGATGTTGAAAGTTTTTGAACAGGAACATCAATAAATTTGAAAGGTTAAGGAGTTGAAGGGTTGAAAAGTTTTGTTAATAAGGCTTTTCAACCTATTCAAAAATAATTATGGTAACACTAAAAAAAGAAATTCAAATAACAGGCAACGGCTTGATGAAAAATAAGCCGTGTACGGTGAAATTTTATCCTTCTACAACCGGTAAAGTTCGATATTTTCAGAATGGAGAAGAGTTTGAGGCTAAAGCGGAAAATGTTGTTTCTACAGAGCATTGTGTAGTTTTGGGTAAAAACAAAGGCAAGGCAATGCTTTGCGAACATTTGAACGCGGCAATGGCATTTTGTGGAATTGATTCGCTTGATATTTGTTTGGATGAAATCGAAGTTCCTATACTTGACGGTAGTTCAAAACAGTGGGTTGAACTTTTTAAGGATGCAGGAATTGATAAACCTTTATTTCACAAGCCTCAAAAATATACCGTGAAAGAGCCTGTTTATTATATCAATGGTAAAACCAGTTTGGTTGTGCTTCCTTCGGATGAATTGTTTATTTCTTATGCTGTAAATTATGCTCATCCTGATTTGAAAAGTTGTTTTGTAAATTACAATCCGAAAAATCAGGAAGAAATTATAGAAGCAAGAACTTTCGGGTTTTATAAGGATTTAAAAAAGTTTCAACTTTTAGGCTTTGCACAAGGTGTAACCGTTGAAAATACTATTGGCTTGAAGGATGAGGGTTACACAACAAATCTTCGTTCAGAAAAAGAGCCTGTTAAACATAAACTTTTGGATTTGGTTGGGGATTTTTATCTTACAGGAGTAAATCCGCTTGATATGAGATGTCAAATTCTTGCAAAAGAAGCAGGGCATGCCGTTCATATCAAAGTTGCCAAAATGTTGAAAGATAAATTAATTGAATGCAAATAAAAAAATATAAGGAGAATTTTAAATGACAGAAGAAAAAGAAGTATTGAGTTTTGACACAATGCAAATTATGGAAATGATTCCTCACCGTTTTCCGTTTTTGTTAGTTGACAGAATTACGGAATGTGTTCCGGGAAAATATGCAAAAGGCTACAAAAATATGACAATGAACGAACAGTTTTTCCAAGGTCACTTTCCTGGAAACCCAATTATGCCCGGGGTTTTGCAGTTGGAAGCTTTGGCACAATGTTCAGCACCTGTGTTGATGACAATGCCTGAATACAAAGGTAAATTGACTCTTTATGCAGGAATTGACGGTGTAAGATTTAAAAATATTGTTCGTCCGGGGGACAGATTTGATATGGAAATTGAACTTACAAAAGTTAAAGGCCCGATCTGCAAGGCTCACGGTAAAGGTTCTGTTGACGGCAAAACTTGTGTTGAAGTTGATATGACTTTCGCTTTGAAATAAGCCGAAATTGTTGAATATTAAAAAAGGCTCATTTGAGCCTTTTTTTGTGTGAAATTTTAATTAAATAAAGCTTCAATAAACTCGTTTTTGTCGAAGGTTTTTAAATCTTCCATTTTTTCGCCGACACCGACGAGTTTTACCGGAAGATTCATTTCTTTTGCGACAGCCAAAACAATAGCTCCTTTGGCTGAACCGTCAAGTTTTGTGAGTGCGACAGAGGTAACGTTTACGGCTTCCGTGAAAACTTTTGCCTGTTGCAAGCCGTTTTGTCCTGTGTTTGCATCCAACACAAGCATACATTCTCTCAGGCTTTCCGGAGCGTTTTTGTCGATAACGGATTTGATTTTTGAAAGTTCTTCCATAAGGTTGAACTTGTTCTGTAATCTGCCTGCCGTGTCTATCAAAATTACGTCATAGTTTTCATTTTTGGCTTTTTGAATTGCCTCATAAACGATGGAGGCCGGATCGGCTTTGTCACGACGAACAATGTTTGCCCCTGCACGTTTTGACCAGATGTCGAGTTGTTCTTCGGCAGCTGCTCGGAAGGTGTCGCCTGCCGCAATCAGAACTTTTTTGCCTGCATTTTTGAATTTGTAGGCAAGTTTTCCGATTAAGGTAGTTTTGCCAGCACCGTTTACACCTGTGATAAAGTATATATTCAAGGCATTTTCGGTATAGTTTAGTTCGTTGCTACCCGCAGTTTCCAATATTTTTGAAAATTCGGTCTTTAAATATTCTTTCACTTCAGACGGTTTTATTTTTGCCTGATTTCTCAATTTATCCACAAGTTCTGCGGCATAATTCACACCCAAATCCGCACTTATAAGTAAATCTTCCATGTCGTCCAGCACGAATTCCGAAAATTCCTCTTCTTGCTCGACTGTGTTAACAACATTGCCTACAAGTGCTTGTGCAGTGTTAGACACTGCATTTTTCAGATTATTTAATCCGTCTGAAAAGAATTTAAACATAATTATTTAAGTCCGTTTTCAACAATAACTTTTGCCAAAATTCCGTTGATAAAAGCGGCACTGTCATCTGTTGAATATTTTTTAGCGAGTTCTAAAGCTTCGTCAACTACAACTTTCATCGGTGTATCTTTTATGTATAAAAGTTCGACGATAGCAATTCTCAAAATATCTTTGTCCATTTTTACCAATCTGCCCAAATCCCAATTTTTTGCGTGTTTTTGGATAATGTTGTCAACTTCTTGGTGATTTTGTTGGAAAGTTTCAGCAATTTTTATTGCGAAATCTTTAACGTCGCTTTGAGAATCGAGAGTTGTAAATTCTGCAATTTCTAAAGCCAACATTGCTTTTTCGGCAATGTCAATCATCTGTTCAATTCTTCCTGTCATATCAGATGTCATCGGTAACGGAACAGGAACGTTTGCAACTCCGATAGGTCTGTTCAAATTTGTTTCGTGTTCAGCTTCGTAGTCGTCAATTCTGTTTTTCATATCGACTAAAGCACCGAGTGCGATTTTCATTTCATCGCTTGCACTGCTTGTCAAAATTCTGACAGATTT
The DNA here is from genome assembly GCA_900321895.1 of uncultured Brachyspira sp. GTDB lineage: Bacteria > Cyanobacteriota > Vampirovibrionia > Gastranaerophilales > Gastranaerophilaceae > Scatousia. The sequence continues at coordinate 1,368 of ONYB01000204.1, read as the reverse complement.
AATAATAATATCTTTTAAATCGTCTTTTGTGTAATTTGTAATTTTTTTATCAAATTGTGAAAATAATATAAATGCCAATTCTCTGGCTGCTCTGCGGGCTTGCATATTTTACCTCATTATTTTTTACGTGTAACAAGGTTAATGTATCATGAAAAAAATTCTACGACAAGAGTTTTGGCTTGCCGCAGAATTTTTAAAAATTACATCAAACCTATTACATTTTTTGCATAGCAAAAATTCTGAATTCAGAAGGTTTTAGTTCTTCAAAACTCAATTCTGTTTTAGGGTTTTCAAAATACTGCGGGGAGTATCGTTTGTCTTTAATGACGTATTCGGAGAGAACCGTAAAATCAGTAGGAAGTTTGATTTCTTTGTTGAAAATCGGCTGACCTTTTCGCCATTCTTGGCGGCTTTCTCCGTTTTCGTTGATTGTTACAAATTCAGTCGGGTAGTGGTAATTTGATACCACCAAGAATGCTTTTTTGAGCGGTTCTTTTGAAATCATCCAAACTGCAAAACCGTCCTCATCTTGCGTCATAATTTGAGCTTCGCCGTCAGTTATAATCGGTTGCGATTTTACAAATCTGTCTATTGCGTCGAATTTTTCAAAGAACTCGTAATTTTTTTCTCTGACTAAAGACATTTCTTCTCCGATAACGCTTTCTGTGCCGCGTTTTGTAAAGCTTTCATCACCGTCAAGGTATAAAACAGGACGTTGTGCATATTTGCCACCGGATAAAAGTTTGTATTTTGCCCATTTGAATAAAGCACCTTCTGCCGTGAGTTGCCCCGGATATTGGTCGATTGCTTGGAATTCACCGTCTTGATTGTTGTAGGTTTTTAGAATAGATAATCTGTCACCCTCTTTGAAATTGATGTTGTAATTCGTAAGATTTTGGTTGTCCTCTGTGATAACTTCAGGGGTTTTGTTCTGTTGGCTTACGATGTCGTTGCCCCAAAGCAGGTCAAAATTCATATCTTCATGATATTCTTTTAAGAAGTTATCCCAAAGCATGTATTCGGCAAGTGTGCCAAAATACGGGATTTTTGATTTCATTGTTGAATTAAGTTTGCCCAAAACAACTCTTGGAGCTCGGTAGCTGATTGGAATTCCGTCTTTTTCGGAAACCTTGTCAACGATGTGATCGATGTGGTCAACTCTAAAACCGTCAAAATTGTAATCTTTTTGAAGTTCTTGCATGTAATTTATAAAATATTCGATTACAGGTTTGTTGAAAGTTCCGTTTTCTAAATATACAAAATAGTAAGGAGTTTGGCAGTCTAGGTTTGCGAAGTGTGTAACGTCCTCGCCCTTGTAGTCGTAGTGCTTGAATACAGGATAATCGCCGCATTCACTCATTTTGTCAT
>ONYB01000205.1 GCA_900321895.1 uncultured Brachyspira sp. | reverse complement strand
TCTCCTTCTTCACCGGTTATGTCGTTAATATTTCCGTCCTGATATCCGCTCGCACCTGCTGTCGGCGGAACTTCTTCATCAGGATCAACCATAGCAATAAAGTCGTTAGGGTCAGTATCAAATTCAAAATTAATGCCATATTTTTGAGCAATGTAATTTGCTTGAGCCAAACAAATTTCAGATTGCTCACTCTGCCCTTTAAACCTCAAAACTTTGTACATATTGTATTTGTAAAGCAACAACAGGTATGGATTTGCACTGTCAGCTTTTTCGAGCTGGATAAGCGAATTGTTGACGATACCGTAAGTTACGATATATTTGCCTTGTGCAAGATTAAGCTCGCTCATCACGTACCATGCCAAGTACAAGAGGTTATTCATACCGTTTTCATTTGCGGTTTTGATTATTTTGTAGATAATCAGTGAGGCTTTTTGCAATGAATTAATCTTGATATAGGCATAAGCAATCATCAAATCCGCAAAGAGTTCAAACTGGTGCAAACCTTTGTATTTTGCAATAATTTTTGCCTCGTGAATTTCTTCTGCAAAAACATTGTAATCATGTTTGCAACGAGTAAAGGCTTCAATAATATGGAAGAGAACGCCCGAGAATTTATCCTTGTCCGAAACATTTGAGCGGTCGTATTTAGGAACTCTTCCAAACATCAAATCCTGCATTGCTATAAACATATCATAAGAATGCGGAACGCTTGTCAAATCGGTTCTTACGATATTCAAAAATTCTTGAACATTACCCTTCAACTGCAAAATATTTGCCATCGCAACAAATCCGATTGTATCCATAATAATTGTTTCAAACTGCGGAACAGTCATATAATCAGGTTTCAGAATTTCAAGCGTATTTTGATTTACGACATTCAATACACTGTAACCGACCTCAAGGCAATCCTCCCACGCTCCGATATTGAACAGAATTTCAATATGAACGACAGACATCAGGAAGAAATATTTGTTGAAGTTCGTCGTTGTCGGGTCGATTGAAGAATTAGGCAACAGGGCAAGAACCTTGTGGGTCAATTCCAGTGCGTGCATATAATTTCCTGCAAACAAGTAGCCTTGAATCATTTTGTTGCAAAGAGTAATAATTTTTTCGGACTCACCACTTTTCTCTAACTGTTCAAGGGTTTGTTCCGCAATTTTCTCGGTCTTTTCCGGATCGTATTCAAAAAGGTTGTCCGCAATATTGTCGTACAAATCCATTTTATAGCGGTCAATATCCTCTTGAGCCTCTTCGTCTTGGTTCATATCAAGAAGCTCGAGAATTTTGTTTGCACAATTCAAATAAGCGTTGAAATCCCCTAACGAAAGGTTAATTTTTGCAAGTTTCTCCCATTCCTGAAATTCTGAGCTGTGATCGTCAAGCAAACTGTACAAATATGCTTTTTCAGGAGATGGCATATTTTCTTTAAACACTTTTTGGAAGAGTTCTTTTGCAACTTCTTGGAGCTGTTCTTTGTTCAGGGTTTCCAAAAGGTTTGCTCTCAACATATTGTAGTTCGGGAAGTACATACAGTTGTTATAGAAATAGATATAGCCCATATTTGAAAGGCGTTCGATAATCTCATCTATTTCCTCAAATTTCAAACTCTTAATTGTTTCCTGATCAATACGAGGACCTAGGAGAACGACTTCTGTCAAGAATTTTATTGACTCCGGGTAATCCTGCAACAGGTTCAATCTTCTCTTAATCAACTTATTCAAACTTGACGGAATGATCACTGTTTTCGGGTTTACAAGATTAATTGTATCGTCCGTAGCCTCAAAAACGCCCGCCTCAATCAGGTATTGAAGAGCAATATCCAAGAAAAGAATACTTCCGTAAGAGTATTTTGCAATACGTTGGAAATAGAAGGTTTCCATAATATTTTTGTAATACTCTTTGTTTTCCTCAATCATTTTTTCAAACGGTGTCGGTTTTAGTGTAATTTCCGTGTAATAAGTTTTTGCAAGCAGGAAGTGCATATCCTTGTGGAGTGAGAAATTCTTTGAATACTGAACCAGATAGCTTATGTCGAGTTTTTCAAAAGCCTCAAACAGGTATTTCAAAACATCGTAAGAACTTGAATCAATTTTGTCGAAATTTTCAATAAATATCATCGTGTTCGGGATTGCCTGCAAAAGTGTCAGGAAGATATCAAAATATGTGTATCTTGTATCTTGAGCATTTTCAATTTTGCGTTCCTTGAGGGTTACGAGGTCTTTAATCAAGCCGTCAGAATCTATTGAGCGGAACATCGAAAAATCGTTTTCCGAGAACAGTTGCTGCGAAACGGTATATTCAAAAATTGCAGAAACCAAATCCCTAAAGAACGAATACGGAGAATATTTCATCTCATCATAACAAGTTACGGTGATAATATTCTTATAAACACCCAATTCAGAAATCGAAGAAAGCACCTTGAGAGAATACGGCACATACAAAGGATCAGACTTCATCGCAATTATACCTTTAGGGCACGACTGAATTTTATTTATTATGTGATAAAAGACATCAATATTTTGAGTCCTGATAAAATCGCATTTTATTTCATTAAAGTTTATCGTATCAATATCATAAATTGCATCGGGATCATACGGGGTTTCCATTTTGCTCAAAGCTTCGCCATCCAACTTATCCTGTTCTACAAGCATATTTTGAACAAAGTTCGGAATTTCCGCCTCTTCCTCTTTGTCAGTCAATTCCTCAAAATCAATCCTTAATTCTCTTGCGATATCGACATCAAAAAACATGACCATTTCACGGTTAATCATCGTTGAACTCAAAGGCGACACGTGGTAATCTTTTTCAATCGCTTCTTTTACGTAGTTGTCAACAATTACCTGAAAAGAGCTCATCAGACGTTCTTTTGCATCAGTTGCGTTGGAAACAAGGTTTGCGTTATAGCCTGGGTTGATGTCGTAAGGGTTATCCTTAACAGTTCTTTTAAAGAGATAAATATTGCAACGACATGCCGCATTTTTTCGATTTGTCAAGCGGAAATTCATTTTTGTAATTTCCGTCAAAATCTTAATAGCCGTGGCAACAGCAGTGTTTGCAGAGGTGTTAAAGGTATAATCTTTGTCAAACCTGATAACGCAACGATTACCGATAATTTGGCGACGAACACCGACTTCTTTTGCACAATCTGCAATAATTTTATCAAGATTAATTCGGAATTTGTTAAGCAATTTAACCGATCCTAATACGACTTTCATTTCGTTCATATTAGGGAAGTCAATCGTCATGCAGGTAAATTTATCCGTATTGGTTTCATTTAAAATAACACTGGTTTCCAAATCAAACCCGCATTTTTTACATTTTTTATCACCCGTAAGGTTAATTTTACCGCAACGATTACACTTGCCGATAATTACATATCCGCATTTCTTACAGGTATTTGATTTATTAATGGTTTTACAGACAGGACAAACGACTTTCAGAACCTTTTTACAGTTCGGACAAACAATCGTTTTCTCATCTATTTCTAACCCGCATTTTGGACATTCCATATAAGAATTATATCATATTAAATAATATTATACAAACACTTTGCATTTCGTTAAGAAAGGTTACGAAATCAAAGATCTCGCAACCTTTTAAAAACAAGATTTTATTTTACTTCTCTGTAGGAATAATCAGGATTTTCCGCAAGAGTTTTTTCGATTTCTTCAAAAGTTTTCAAACCTTGAGTTGCACCGAACGCTGATACAACACCCGCAGAGTTTACGGAAGCATACATCAAAGACCTACCGATATCGTTTTTAGTTCTGCCTAATGCCGCACAGAAGGTTGAGGCAAACGCATCACCCGCACCCAGCGTTGACACAACAGGGCCCTCAAAAATAGGACACTGATAGAACATTTTGCCGTCATAAGCATAAGCACCACGACCGCCGTCCGTAATTACAATAATCTGTGAGTCACGAACCTTCAATTTGTAGAACATTTCCTTCACATCCGGATGTATTAATTCTTCCGAAAATTTTTCTTTGCTGGTATCAGGTCTGACCTGAATTTGAGTTGCCATTGAAGCTTCTTCTTTATTCATAACAACAATACTTGAATTCGCAATAATTTTTTTCAAATAATTAAATCCGCGTTTGATACTTGATGAACCGGCATTAAAACAAACGTAAATATTATTTTCGGCGGCAAAAGTTGCAATATCATCCAAAACCTTTGTACTGTCACCATTCATCGGAGCAATGTACAAGAGTTTAGCATTTTTTATCGCATCAAAATTAATATCGGATTTTTTAATCATCGCATTTGCACCACGGTGAGCAAGAACAGTTCTATCACCTTGAAAACTAACTAAAATTATTGAAAAACCGGTACTGACAGACGGATTTTGAATAATATTTGAAAGATCAATATTTTTCCCTTTAAAAGAATCCAAAACACCTTCCGAATATATATCGTCACCGATTTTAAAAATCGCACTTGTTTTCAAACCCAAATTCGAAAAATTCATTGCGGTATTAACCCCGCCGCCCCCGACATTTGAGGCGAAATCAGTTATTTCAACTTTTGCTCCGTAGGGGTAGGACATAAATTCAGATTTTTTATTTTTTGTATACACAGAAACAATGTTTGCATCGTCACTTTCTACGAAAACATCCATTGTCGCACTTCCAATAGTAATTACGTCGCACATAGTTATTCTCTCCACTATTTATATCTGCGTCAATTATAGCACAAGAAAAATTTTCGGCTAATCCGTCCGAAAACGGTTATTTTACCCTTGAGAACACTTCGACATTCACATCGTCAAAAGTATTCGTATTAAAGTAAGCACAAGAAGCAACCATAGCCGCATTATCCGTACAATATTTCATCGGAGGAGCAAAAACTTTGTAACCTTCATTTTCAAGATTAAATATTTTTCTTCTGATTTCAGAGTTTGCAGCAACACCGCCCGCAATCACAATTTGCTTGTAATTGTTTTCTTCTGCGGCATGCTTCAATTTCTTCAACAATGTTGCAGAAACACATTCCTGAAAACTTGCACAAACATCTTTTATAACATTTTCGGGCAATTCATCCGTGCCATATTCGGTTTTCAACTGTTTTACCAATCTCAAAACCGCAGTTTTCAATCCGCTAAAACTAAAATTATATCCGTCGACTTTCGCTTGCGGAAGGTGGTACGCTTTCGGATTTCCTTCTTGAGCAAGCTTGTCTAACCTAGGCCCTCCCGGATACGGCAAACCAATCAATCTTGCGACTTTATCATAAGCCTCTCCGACAGCATCATCAATAGTTTCGCCCAAAATATGTTGTTCTGAATATGATTTCACATCAATAATTTGAGTATGACCGCCACTAACCAACAAAGCCATAAACGGCGGTTTTAAATCTGTATCAAGATAATTTCCGCAAAGGTGAGCATTAAGGTGATTTACCCCTATAAACGGTCTGTCATAAACCAATGCGAGGGTTTTAGCAGCATTAAGCCCGACTAAAAGGCACCCGACAAGTCCGGGGCCGACAGTTCCTGCAAATGCCGTAATATCTTTCGGCTCTAACCCGATATTTGTTTTTGCCTGTTCAAAAGCTTCATCAATAACAATATTTATGGAATCCAAATGTTCTCTTGCTGCAATCTCAGGAATTACACCGCCAAACTTGGCATGAGTTTTTATTTGTGAAGCCACAACGTTTGCAATAACTTCTCGTCCGTTTTTAATAATTGCACATGCCGTTTCATCACAACTGGATTCTATCGCCATTATGTAGTTGTCATAACCGCTGTCTACACCTATTTCAATTTTTTCTTTGCTAAATAATTTCTCTTTTATCATTTTCATAGTATTATTATAATACAAATAAAATTAAGGGATATGCAATGCAATTTTTAGATAAAACAAAAATCAGAATAGTTTCAGGCAGAGGCGGTAACGGAATGGTTGCGTGGCGTCGTGAAAAATACGTAGACAAAGGCGGCCCCGCAGGCGGTGACGGCGGAAAAGGCGGCGATGTATATTTAATTGCCGACGAAAACATGTCAACACTAATGGACTTCAAATACAAATCAGTATTTAAAGCACAAAGCGGTGAAAACGGCGGGATTAAAAACTGTCACGGACACTGGGCAAAAGATTTATTTATAAAAGTTCCAATCGGAACGGTCGTAAAAGATGTTAAAACAGGAAACATTATTGCCGACTTAACCCAACACGAACAAAAAGTTCTCGTAGCAAAAGGCGGACGCGGAGGAAGAGGAAACGCAAGATTTGCGACTTCTCAAAAACGAGCCCCACAATTCTGCGAACCCGGTGAACCTCCGATTGAAAGAGAATTGATTTTAGAATTAAAATTGATTGCGGATGTCGGACTTTTAGGTATGCCAAATGCGGGCAAATCCACATTTATCAGCCGAATAAGCTCCGCAAAACCCAAAATTGCGGATTATCCTTTTACCACCCTCATTCCAAACCTTGGTGTAGTTAGAAAGCACTCAGGCGACGGCTACGTTGTTGCGGATATTCCGGGATTAATTGAAGGTGCATCTGACGGTGTCGGACTTGGTCACGATTTTTTACGACACGTCGAAAGATGTCGTTTTTTGGTACATATCATAGATATTACGGAAGAAAACCCTATTGAGAATTACGAAAAAATCAATCTCGAATTGAAAAAACATTCCGAAAAGCTTGCAAATCTTTATCAAATTATCGCACTTAACAAAATTGATTCTGTCG
>ONYB01000206.1 GCA_900321895.1 uncultured Brachyspira sp. | reverse complement strand
GCCCTGTCAAAAGTGCCAAAATCACACCCGCCACGACGGTTACAGGCTTGCTCATTTTCTTAATAAAATTATTATCTATAATATTGTTTACGTAAGTTGCCTGTACCTCAACCCCCGGATAAATTCTACTTACGGGAACGGTTTTGATATCGAACAAACTCGATGCAGTTGTTCCGAAGTAAACAATTTTATTATTAAAATCATGTTCGTTTTTAATTTCGCCCTTTGCAATTTTAATCAATTTGTAAAGCGGAATATATTCGTAGGTTCCCGCAGAGCCGTACCAATTCAGGATTGCATTACCGTTGTCATCAAGATAGATTTTGCGGTTGCCGAGTTTCAAATAATTACCGTCAATTACAAAATTATTATCAACCATATTGTCCCTGTTTTTCAGGTAATTTAACCCGACCTTCAAACCGAGTTGAGGGTAAAATTTTCCCTGATAACTTAAAAATACAGGCATGCGACGAAGAATTCCGTCCTCAGCCCGTGAAACATTAATCAAGCCGACATTTGAGGTCGCATCAAGTATTGCCGGTAAAATAGAACGACAATTTGTATAAGTTTGTGCCGTAAAATCGACTTTTCCGCCGTTATTTTTAAGATTAACCGCCAATTTTTTGGGCAAAGTCGGCGGAATTCTCAAATCCTCTGGCTGATTGTCAAAATTCATAGCGGTATACAGATTGTCATATTTTTTGAAGGAATTAACAAGTGCCAAATCAGCTTGCGGAAGGCTTTTCATAGATTTTACAAACATCAGGTCAAATGCAACACTTTGCGGATGTTGAGCTTCCAAGTAATCTACAAGTTTTGCGTAAACATCTCTCGTAAGCGGCCATTCGCCGTAATTGTCCAAAATATATTCGTAACTGGCATCATCAATCGCCACAATAACAATATTGTCATTATGAGCTTTGGCATGGTTATTTATCAAAACATTTTGACGTAAATCAAAGGTTCGACTCTCAATTACATCAATAAAATCGCTTATATTTGCAATTTTCAGGGTCACAAAGGCAACAGTACAAAATATTACCAGCCATATAAAATATAAAAGTTTTTTTAACATAAAAAGTTATCCCAAATCTACATTATCAGTATAATTGAAGTTTGGAGATTTGGCAACAAAATTTTTAACAATAAATCTTTTTTCCAAGATTAAGTTGTTTAATTTTAAAATTTCTGTGGAATAAGAAAGCTCATCCGGATTTTTCAAATAACGAAGCAAACATTGTTCGTGCAAATTCATAAAAAAATAACCACCTGTACTATGTAATAACTTTTTGCTTGTCGCAACAGTTTTATTATTTCAAATTTCAAAAAATATTACATCAACCTTTTATACCGTTTGTGGACAACTTTTCCTCCGGATGTATGAGGTTCGTGACATGACTGATTTGTACAAATAATCAAAAGAGCACCTTTTTTAAGGGTGCTCTAAAATTTGTGATAAATCGCAACTAATTAAAGCTATCTTTTGTAATAAAGACCATCATGTCGTCAAACATTTTCTGTAGAGGAATTTCTAGTGAAATCTCTTCTTCTTTTTTGATGCTCGCTTCTTCTTTGCCTAGCTCTAAAATTTTGCAATCTGGGGTTTTTGTCATCATAAATAATACTCCTGTTTTATTCTTCCATTTATCAACAAAATATGTATCGGAATTTTTTCAGAAAACTTTAATATATCTTTTGGATATTACCGTCCGTTTTTCACGTCATAATTGTATTTGAGGTGAATTTAACATTGATTTAACATTTTGTAACATAAAAAATATCGGCGTAAACTGTTGCAAATTCTATCTTTGTGCTAATATAAACCTGTTACAAAGTATAGGAGATACGACAATAGCTAACGATAACAGATCAAAGGACAAAGATAAAGCAATTATGAACGAGAGAATTCGTTCAAAAGAAGTCCGTCTTATTGACGAAAACGGAACAAACCACGGTGTCGTGGAAACGAGCAAAGCCCTCAAGATGGCTTATGATGCGGATTTAGATTTGGTTTTGATAAGCCCTAATCAAGTTCCGCCGGTTGCCAAAATTTTAAATTACGGCAAATACAAATATGAAATGGAAAAGAAAGCCAAAGAGGCAAAGAAAAAACAACACACCGTTGATGTTAAAGAGGTCAAAATTCGTTACAAAATCGATACTCATGACTATCTTGTAAGAATTAAAAGCATTCAAAAGTTTATCGCACAAGGCAATAAAGTAAAAGTTGTAATCATGCTTCGTGGCAGAGAAATGCAGCACTCAAACCTTGCCTTTGATTTGGCAGCAAGATTTATTGAAGATTTGAAAAACGATCCAATTACATTGGAGAAAAAACCAATGTTGGAAGGGCGTAACGTCACATTATATCTTGCACCGCAATCAAATTCATAAATTAAAAAAAACTTTCTATTGACTTTGAACTTTTAGCACATACAATAGATACAGAGGAGCGGGGCTGAGGACAGAGAGCTGTCCAAACAAGATAGAGCTCCACACGACAAATTCAATAGAAACTAGCCGCAATAGCTCAGTTGGTAGAGCAAGGGACTGAAAATCCCTGTGTCCTTGGTTCAATTCCGAGTTGCGGCACCATTTAAAAAAGAGCTGTCAAGGCTCTTTTTTTTAGTATAGAGGAGTTAAATATGAAAAGAATACTCTTTATTACTGTCATAATTGCACTTGCAGTGGTTACTACAGCCTGCACAAGCTCAAATCTGGCAGGAATGCCGAACCCTTGGACAGAATGCAACGACAATTTTGAGTGCGGGAAAAAGGTTGCTGGCTTTGACTTTCCGCTAACTCTTTCAAACTATAAAGTAAGAGCAATGAAAGGCATGTTTGAAGTCACGTACCCGCTTGATGAAAAAAGAGAGGTAACCGTTAGAAAAAGTTTTGAAGAAACTAACGGGCTTGACAACAGCGGGGATTACACAAAATACGAAAAGAACGAACTTTTGCCGGTAGGCGACGGTGTAAATCTTAACGTAAGAAAAAACGGTGACAAGATTTATGTCATGTATTTTGTCGCAGAATCTGGTGTCTACTCTGCACGATGCGAAAAAGGCATGAATGACAATGAAGCCATCGGCATCTTCAACACAATCAAGGAAGCCGAAACGAAATATTTAAATCTAATACCATAACAAAAACATCCCACACAAATTTCTGCGGGATGTTTTATAGAAAGATATTTTTATCTCAACTCGCTTCTGCGGAAGAAGCCTTTTGTGTCCCTATCGGGTAGCAAGAGGATTTTTGAAAATATATCACGAACTCTTCTGTCGACACGAGTGTTCAGTTCTTCATTATTCTCAACTGCACTGTTGTAGCTTTTCAACCCCGCAGTACCATAGGGCGTGATGGCAGAACGTTCATAAGTGAATTCCTGTGGTTTTTCTCTGTTTATAAGAATTCTGTCACAATACTTTTGGTCTTCGATTTCCATAAAAATTAACTTTCGGTAGCACTGATAAACAGGTTTTACCGTTACAAATTCATTGTTTGAAGTTATAACTCTGTATTCGGGACTGGTCATTGGTACTTTGCCTTTTCTGATACCTGTCCAACAATCCTCAATAAAATCACCCATCTTTTTGATAAGTCTTGTTGATTTGTCTGAAAGTTTATTATCTACAACTTTAAGTTCAGGCATTAAACCTGAAAAAGCAAGCGTTGCTGGTGTTGTAGTTACATTGTTTGCCGTAATCGAATTTACTTGCATTTGTTTAAGTCTCCTATTTACGTCTGCTCTAAAAAACATAAATTCAAAAATTTGCGAAATTTTAAATATTTTGTAAATTTTTCTTCACAATAAATCAATTATATTTTTGATATAACTTTAAGGGTGTATGAACATCAGTCCGATATCTTTTAACACAACACAATATAAAAAGCCTGAATTCACCGGATACTACAGTAAATTCAGCAAAACATTGGATACTGCAATTCTCCCAAATTCAAAAGTAACCAAAGAGGACGCCCGCAACTTAATTGATATAGTTTACGAATTCATTAAAAACAGACTAAAACCTACAAATACTCTCGGAGAAGGGCATTTCGGTAAAGTTTACAGAATTGATGACAAGTACGTTTTGAAAGAAAACATAGCAGAACCAAGGTTAAATCTTGATTTTAGACCTGTCAAAAAACCTAAATTCAACGAATTAAAAACATATTACGGGGAACCTGTTG
>ONYB01000208.1 GCA_900321895.1 uncultured Brachyspira sp. | reverse complement strand
TTTCACAAGTCCGCCACCTGCACCTACTGCCGTGCCGAGAGCTGCACCTCTGCCAACATTTCCGCCCGCAAGAGCTCCGAACACTACGCCCGAAACTGCTCCCGCACCTGCACCGACCGTTAAGTCTTTTGCGTAATCTTTGGTGACATCCATTTTTGTTCCGCCGACCAAAACACCCGTGTTGTCGTCAGTTTTTATAACTGCTGATATCGGTATCTGAACTCCGTAAGGAGTTGTTATTTGGGTAAATCTCAGCAACAATTTACCGTTCATACTTCCTCTTTTAGCTTTTGAAACCTGCAAAACAGAGCCTGAAATCGTGCTTCCCGCAGGTGCAATAAGCGAGTTGTTGTAATAAAAATCCGAACCTAATGCAAGTGTTACATTTTGACCGAGGGTGAGTGTTTCCGAACTGAGTGTCATTGTTGATACTGCGGGCATTTTTTGACCTGCCGGAACGGTTACAACACTACCTTTTAATGTTCCATTGCCTGAAATCTTCGGACTGTTATAATTTTGTGGTTGAAATGAAGGATTTATGGTGTTTTCGGTGTAATTGAAATTGCTTTCCGCCATAACGCTACATCCGGCACAAAGCATAATCGCAGTCATAATAAGGCTTAACTCTCTTTTCATGATAAATGTACCTTCCTTTCTGAAATACACACAATATTACTTATATTATAATTTCATATCTGAATTTGTCAATTTGTTACGGTATGTGTAATCCATGCCGAATCCGTCAGAATTATTATAGATCTTTCGCCTGCTGGAACTCTGGCATGTGTTCCCATTTTGCGGGTACGTCCTGCTCTTATTTGCAAAGTCATGTTGTTGCCGATGTTCCGTTGATAATGGGGCATTTTTCTCCACTCTGCAGGTGCTGTCAATTCCCCTCCGATAAGATTGTTGTTTGAGGTGTAAATATATCCTCTAATCGGAGATTCAAAACCGTCCGGATATACCATTTTTGTTATTCGAATTTTCATCGATGCATTTGTTCCGATAACGGGATCATGCACCTCTTCCACAAACCCGTAAAATGCGGTATCTTCGGGAATAATATTTGTGTCGTGCATATAAAGGTCGTTTGTAGAAGTAAATCTTACCTTAAATCCGTCAGGACAAGTTTGTGTTGAAATCTCCTGATTGTTCAATACGGGAATGAAAGTTCCTGCCGGAACTTCAATTACATCATAACCTCTTGTTTCAAGCTTTACATCCTCCATTACGGGAGTGTTTGCGGCTTGGGCGGTAATTCCTGATGTGATTATAATTAAAAACAGTATTAACAAACGGATTTTCATACGTCATATTATAACAGTTTTTTCGGAATAATCAAGAACTACTTTACGCAAAGTTCGCAACACATTTGGCAAGCCCCGAAAACCTTTGCAGCCTTGAGGTTTTTACGAAAACATCTGTAATGCGGCAGGTTGAACACTTCTTTTATCGACATATCTTTTACGTTGCCGATTTTCTGCGAAAGGCAAGGGTAGACGTCGCCCGCAGGTGTAATCATCATATTTGAATACGGATAAATGCAAGGTTTGTAAATCTCGCTGACAGGCTTGTCGGCAGGGGTGTTGAAGAACTCTTCAATCTTGGCAAGCGGATTTTTTGAATATTCAAATTTTGGTGAAAATCTGATTTTTACGTTTGATTTTTTTCTGAGGCTTTCCAATTCCTTGTAAACCTCTTTGAAATGTTCCATATCAAAGTATTTTTGAATAGGATAATTAGCACTGAATTCGGGAACAAAGCTGTCAAACAGTACCGAATTTTGCTTTAGATTGTTGTTTCGCAAAAACGAAATTGAGAGGAAATTGAATTTCATTTCGTCACACATCTTGTAAAGTTTAACTAAATCGTCAAGGTTATTTTCTAAGACAATAGTTTTGATATCAATCATAGGGCGTTTCGAACGAGAATTCATTTTGTCGAAATTCGTCATTATTTTATCCCAAATTCCGTCTTTTGCACGGTTGATGTCGTGATTTTTGCCGTAACCGTCAAGCGATACTGATAAAAGCATCATTTTACTTTTGATAAAAGCATCGATAATTTTGTCATTAATTAAAACCCCGTTGGAAACCACGTTGAGTTTGCCGAGAGTCTTTTTAGAAGTCCTCATTAATAT
>ONYB01000209.1 GCA_900321895.1 uncultured Brachyspira sp. | reverse complement strand
CCGATTTCCTTAACATATTTTACAAAAGGGTTGAAATTTTTTAAATATTGATACAAAATCCAAGTAGAAATATTTACCCCAAGACAAAAAGGAATATACAATGATAGTTTCAGGAATTAACCCTTACAACTCTTATAAAGTTGCGAAGAAAATCGTGCAAATTAAACATAAATCAGCTATGGCAAAAACGGCTTGCATAAAATCTTACAAAAAAGCACGTCCAAAACAGTTTTTGCCGAGCATTGTTATGCTTGCACAATCCTTTTTTCACCTCAATCCGACACCTAAAGCTATGAAATTACAACCTTTTGCTCCGGAAGCGATAAAACCGCAGGTTGTTGCCTCTACTATTAAATCTCTTCCAAAAATTGTTGCCACTACGGACAGCAATTTCACAAAAATTCAGGGCATGGTAAGAACGGTACTTCCTGAAAGTTCAAATAACTTTATAAAACAGATTGTGGAAGCCTCAAAAGCCATAAATTGCAAACCTGAAGACTTGACCGCACTTTTGTTCAAGGAATCTCACTTTGACCCGTCCGCAAGACGCGGTTCTTTCTACGGTATCGGGCAAATGGGTCAAATGGCACTCGATATGAGTATTGATTATGCAAAAGCCCACAAAGAATTCAGCAAAAATATAAAAAGTTCAATGAGTTTGCCAAAATTCGCAAAACTTAGCAAGGAAGAGCAACTTCCTTATGTTAGAAATTTTGTTCTTTCTGTAAGAGAAACTTACGTGGAAGATTCAACCAAAACCTTGACGGGTGGCGAATTGTACGCTTTGTTCCTAACCCCGAACAATATTAATTCCAAATTTTTGGCTGCTGCAAACGATGCCAAAACGGGACGCTATTACAGGCAAAATTCGGGTCTTGATTTTAACAAAGACAAAAGAATTACAAAACACGACCTACAAAGAGTTTTGAATGATATTAAACAAAATGACTTAAATCCCAAAGTCGTAATGTCTTCCACGACTTCTACTCAAACTTCTAAAGCAGAATTGTAAAATTATGTAACAAGACTCCTCAATTTTCTAAAGAATTTACTCCAAAATGCCGTAACTTAATTTGTTAGGTTAGACAAGATAAGGAGTAAATTTTTTATGTATGGTTATATGATTTGGCCGGGTGCCTACAGTTTTAAAGAAGAAGTCGGATTGTTTATGGAATATTTGAAAGAACAAATTGACGACTTACTAAAAAAGATTGAGGAAGCAGAATATGCCGCAGAACAGGCATAGCTGTTGATTTGGGTATGAAAGAGAGATGGCGGATGTCGCCAAAAACTCTATACTTTTAGTGCACGACGCTTTGCGTCGATGAGTTTATATGTTTAAGGCTGAACTTTTTGTTCAGCTTTTTGTTTATTATATTATTTTTTATCCTATAATGTTGTTATGGCAGTTTACTTTTTTTACGGCGAAGAAGATTTTAATATAGAACAGGAAATCGAAAAGCTCAAAAAAGGCTTGGACAAAAACTTTTTGGAAATGAGTTTCAAGACCTACGACAACCCGAAATTTCCTGACCTAATTTCGATTTTGCGAACACAACCCATGATGTTTGGCAAAATGCTTGTTGTGATAAATTGCCTTGATTATTTTTCCAAAACATTTGACGACAAAGAAATAAAACAAATTGCGGAGGTGCTGGAAGAGAACAACGACAACTTGGACATTGTTTTTGTGGCACAACTCAAAAGGGATGAGGGCAAAAAATTAGATTCCCGCAAAAAGTTTTTTAAGACACTTTCAAAATACAACGCACAAGAATTTGCCGTAATTCCTACCTACAAAACCGCTGAACTTGAGGGGTGGATAATAAAGCAAGCAAAAGCCAAAAAATTAAAAATGGACACCGGAGCTGCTACAGCAATGATTTCACAAATCGGAAACAACTTGCGACAACTTGATACGGAGCTTGACAAATTACAACTTATGGCATATCCGCAAAATGTCGTAACTCCCGATATGGTTAAGGAAATTTGTATTTCTAACGAGGATTTATTTGCGTTTTCGGATTATTTGCTGGAGGGCAAAAAAGACTTGGCACTCCGTGAATACCGCAAACTTTTAGAGAAAAAATACTGCATGGAAATTGTTTCGACACTTCAAACAATGCTGAGAAGGTGGATTATTTTGAAAGCAAAATCCTCTGAATGCACGCCAATGGAGCTTTCTCGACTCACTGGACAGCACGAATACGTTGTAAAATTAACCCTCCAAAAGCTCAAAAAAACTAATTTAAAGGATTTGGTAAAGCTTAAACAAAATATCACGGAAGCGGAGTTTAAAATCAAATCGGGACAAGCCCCAAATGCAGAAGCGGAGGTAGAAAATGCTTTCTTCGGATAATGCGGAAAACGTACAAGAAATACATAATCTTGCAAAAATCAGAGAAAAATATCCGTTTTTGACAAATTATTTTTCCAAAGGGATTGAAAATCCAAATAAAAACATTGCTCACTGCCTGCTGTTTTACGGGACAGATTTGTCTGCACAGTACGATTTGGCACTGGAAATCGCAAGAATGCTGAATTGTACGGGTACACACCAACCAGACTGCGACTGCCTGAACTGCCGTTGGATTAGGGAAAACAAACACCCTGCGGTGCTGACGATTTCCAGACTTGACAATCGTGCGGCAGAGGATGAGGGCAAAGCCGGAATTAATATCACAATTAATCAGGCAAGAATGATTAAAAACGACCTGCTTGTAATGTCGGATTACCATAGGGTTTTAATCTTTTGCGACAGGGACAAAGACGGAAATATTGCGGGAATAAACGAAGTAAACTTTCAAGAAGCTGCAGCGAATGCACTTTTAAAAACATTTGAAGAACCGCCCACAAACACGACTTTTATATTTTTAACCAAAGATAAATCCGATATGATTTCAACAATAGTATCGAGAGCCCAGTGCTTTTTTGTTCCTTCAAAAAATGACGAACCGAGAGACTTTTCACTTGTAAAAGACGCTATCGAAGGATATCTTGAACTTGAACGCAACGAGGTTTTGGACTTTAACGACAGGGTACTTGCATTGTGCAAAGAAAATAATCCAATGGAGGTTTTGGTACAAATTCAAAATTACATGGCGGAACTTTTGAAATCAAATTGCGAAAACAATTTGCTAAAATTAAAGCTCATCGGCGACATAAACGCCGTCGAAAAAGCAAAAAAAGAACTCCAACTGAACATGAACATCCAAACAATCCTCGAAAATCTTGCCTTCGCCTTGATTTTGGGATGAAAAGAGTGAAGTGACGTAAAGAACTTGGTGCCCTAGTATCCTTGTATCTTTTCTGATACGGACTTATCGCCCTATCACCTTATAGCCTTATCGCCACAAATTCCCAGTTCCAATACCTCCACATCTGTGCTATAATACAACTATGTTCGACGGAAAATTACTTAAACTTGCAAAATTTTTAAAAGAAAATCATTTGGCGATTGCAACCGCAGAGTCTTGCACTGGTGGACTTTTAAGCTCAAGATTGACCGATGTTTCAGGAAGTTCCGATTTCGTCAAATTGAATTTCGTAACTTACGCTTATGAGGCAAAAACTGAAATTCTAGGAGTTTCTAAAGAATTACTGGAAAAACACTCTGCTGTCAGTTATGAGTGTGCAAAAGGCATGGCTGAAGGTTTGAAGGCTCGCACCAACTGCGATTTGGCACTTTGCACAACAGGAATTGCAGGCCCGACCGGAGGTTCTAAAGAAAAACCCGTAGGAATGGTATTTATTTCCGCATTGTTCAAAGACAAGTTGCTCGTAAAAGAATTCAGGTTGCCAAGATTTTTGCCACGAAAACTTATGAAGTTCTGCTTTACGCAAAAGGCTATTGAACTTGCTCTTGAGGTTATCTCGCAATAATTTCGGCAAGGAGTTCAGGGCAACGCTTAATCAATATATCCGCAAAATCCTGTGCGTCCATTTGGGTTATGACGATTGACAAAAGGTCATTCGGCAATTCTTTGAGCATTTTAATTTTTTGGTCTTCTTCAATGACATTCATAGCCTTAACCAACTCGGGCTGCTGTTTGTAGGTGTTAATCATATTTGTGTAAGCTCGTGCATCGAAAAGTTGGAAAAGTTTAGTGTCCTCTTTCGCAAGCCCTAGAGTAAGCTGTTGTTTTGCAACCGGTTGCAAGGAAAGAAGTGCATTTTTAAATTCAAGCGGATTAAACCCTCCGACGGTTTCAAGCATGCTTTCCATGCTCATGTCCTCAACAGGCTGTCCGGTCATAGTTTCCAGCATTTGAGCGATGAGTTCGGGAGGGATTTCTTTCATGTGTTCCATGATTTTATTTTTATCCATCTCTGTGCTGGAGAGAAATTTGTCGAGTTGTTCTTCGGGCAGATACTGGATAATTTCTTCTTGCGAAAACATCTCAAAAACTGTGTTAACAAGCTGTTCCGGCGGAATACTTTCGAGCATGCTGAGGAGTTTGTCTTGAGTAAAATATTTTAAACCTTCCGAAAGATCAGTTTCTTCCATTTCCGGCAGGAAGAGTGCTAGTTGTTGAGCGGTCATTTCGGAAAGAATTTCGAGTTTGTTGTTTGGATCGGCAAGTTTAAAGATTTTAACGAGTTGTTCGGGATTTGTAAAAAGTTCACGAGCGTATTCTACGGCTTGTTGATTTCCTTGAGCGGCTTCAGCTTCAACGATTTCTTCAACAGACATCATCGAATATTGCTGCTGCATTTTAGCAGTAGAAATATTAAGTTTTTGCATTAACGTTGTCAGATCGGTATCAATAATAATCATAAAAACAGCCTCTCTTAAATATAATAACGTTTTTTAGGTCAGAAGATTTCAATTTGGCAAAAATTTGTAACACTTGTTAATAAATAAAAATAAAAAGACCTTGATTTTAAAAAATGTTCATGTTAGACTAGAACTTGCCGAAAGAGATAGCTTGAAGCGAATTGATAGAGGCAAAAATGAGGGCTGCTAGCTCAGGTGGTTAGAGCGCACCCCTGATAAGGGTGAGGTCGGTGGTTCGAGTCCACTGCGGCCCATATTAAAAAAGACTCCTTTTTAAGGGGTCTTTTTTAATATCTGTTGTTAGTGTAATTCAATTATTGAACTTATCTTATAGGGACGCACTCTAAGCATTCAGTATGTGGTTATGAGCACTCTGCCGAGCAAAATGATTAATAATCATTTTGCGAGAGGCCTGATAAGGGGAAATTTAGACCTTGCTTTTTTAATGCAAATTTTGCTAAAAATAATTTTATGTAATATTTATGGACTGACCTGTTTTGTGTAATTGTCATAATTCAGTCATACTCTGCAAGATTGATAACATTTAACAATATTGCCAGTTCTACTCTCGTTGCTATAACTCTTTGCGAAACTGAGTTGATTATTAGTGGTTCCGCTCCATAGAGAGTCTATTTTTATATGCACACTATTTCTTTAGACCATAGGCAATTTTTTTATTCTATATGTTTTATTATATATAATGGGAAACATAGGAAATATTATATTAGCATCTGTCAGAAAAAGAATTCCAATTACTTTAAATGGAACTCAATATTTACCTACGAATTATAAATTCAGCCTTAAAGATCCATATATTTTAGAAGCTCTTCCAGAAGGAAGCATAGACAAATTTGTAAAATTTGAAAATCAAAATCTTAATAAGGTTTGCCAAACTTTAAACAACCTTACTACTTCTAAGGGGTTTAGCGAAGGAGAATTGAAAGCTTTATACCTTAAAGCTTTTCCTAATATTAAACCTCCATCCGATGCCAACATTGATGCAATGGTATATCTAAATTCTTTGTCTGGCAAAATTGGGCAAAATTTCGATGCTCACGGAATGGCAAAAGGTACGATTTCTGAGCAACTAAAAGAATTAAACAAACTTCTCACAAATGGGATAGATAAAACAAAAAACTTTTTCACTGCACCACTTGCTCTCCCTGCTGAAGCAATTCAAGGAGCAGGGGCTGGACTTGGAACCGCAGGAGGATGTGCATATAGAAGTGGCTCATTTATACTCGTAGGCGAGAAATCTAAACTGATAGAAGAAAGCGGTATTAAACACGTCATAGTAAATGACGCTTATTACAAGATCATAAATGATTTACAACGCAGATTTCCAGAAATTAATTTCGTCAGAGCAGACAAAGCCACAGAATATTTCACAAAACTATAATTTTCTTTCTTCTCTCAATTTTTTTACAAATCTTTCCAAGCGAGAAAGTGCAATTTTAAGATTATCTAGGGAATAAGCATAAGATATTCTCCGACATCGTAGTCGAACAACACGAGCCGTACGAGGGCGGATGCAAAGCTAACTCTGTTTGTTGCGATTGTCGGAGCAACAAACCAGTTCGTAATCTCTCTTTCCAAAATCTACAAATTAGCATAAAAAAATAGCAAGGGAGAGATTGTCTTGACCTGCTCGCATTAAACGGGTCTACAGTTGAATGCTACATAAATATATTATTTCGCATTCAAGCCTTCGCCCTCTGCTCGCAGGTCGCTCGAACTCAAAATTAGTTCTCATCAATACCACAAGCTAAATAAAAAAGACAGGCATAAAACCTGTCTTTTTTATTTAGCAAGAAAGAGATTCTCCGACATCGTAGGCGAGCAACACGAGCCGTACGAGGGCGGATGCAAAGCTAACTCTGTTTGTTGCGATTGTCGGAGCAACAAACCAGTTCGTAATCTCTCTTT
>ONYB01000210.1 GCA_900321895.1 uncultured Brachyspira sp. | reverse complement strand
GTGAGCGTGAGAAACGATAACCTGAGGCAATCTTGTAGTTTCTTTAACGTTCAAAACGAAAACTCTAATTCTGTTACCCGGTTTGTAATATTCACCGGGGATTTGTTCTTTTTGAGGCATAATAGCATCAGTTTTACCGATATTAACAATAACGTTGCGGTTTTCAACACGTTGAATAATACCGGTTGTCAAAGTGCCTTTCTTCTCCAAGAACTCATTCAAAACAAGGTTTCTTTCAGCTTCACGAATTCTTTGAGTAATAACCTGTTTTGCAGCTTGAGCGGCAATTCTGCCGAACTGATCAGGAGTAACTTCAATCTTAACTTCGTCGCCGACTTCAACATCTTCGTCGATATCTTTAGCTTCGCCGATTGAAATTTGAGTATCTTCTTCGCCTTCTTCAACAGATTCCACAACGGTCTTAGTGCTAAAAACACCGATTTCGCCTGCTTGCTCATCGAGAATAGCCTCAATATTAGCCGCTTCTTTTACTCTCATGTGTTTTTTGTACGCTGCAACCATTGCATCACACAAAGAAGAAATCAAGATGTCCTTAGAAATTCCTCTTTCTCTTTCCAACTCTTCGCACGCTTCAAACAGTGCCGATCCGATTTTAATCATTTGTATCTCCTTTTTTATGTTGTGTAAATTTTCATCGAAAGTTAATAGGTGAATAAGTGAATAAGGTAATAAGTTCTTTACGTTAAGTAGTTTTGGCAAATTTTAACTATCTTTTTCTAAATATTTTTTCAAACCTGCAAGTAACGCATTTACTTTATCAACTTGTTTTGAAACCTCTGTTATATCATCAACAAAATGTAGATGTTGTGCTATTAAAAGTTGTGTATCAAGTTCAGCCAATGACCCTAAAGAAATTGTGATAAATCTACTCGTTTCCTTATTTGAGAATCTTCCACATCCTTCTGCAATATTTGACGGAATAGAGATTACACAACGTTTTATCTGTGATGTTAATCCATAAAGTTCTTCTTTCGGAAAAGTTTCAACGATTTTATAAACTTGATAAACCAGCTCCATTGCCTGTTTCCAAACTTCCATATCTTTATGATGCATATAAAACCTTTCTGTGCGAAGCACCTATACGAACTTATTCACTTATTAACCTATTTACTTATTCACCTATGCTCCAGCATTAACCTTTCCTTCTTCTAATCTATGTACAATTTCGCTGACTGAATATTGTCACGAGGGATTTGAAGCTCCTGAGCATCGTCAAAACGGAAGAATTTTAATCCTTCTGTTTCGTTGAAGTCGAGAATTTCACCCTTGAAGATTTTTTCGGTTTCGCCTTCCAACGGGTTCTTGAGCTTTATGCTTACTCGTCTGCCCTTGAAGATTACAAACTCCTTGTCAGACTTGAATTTTCGCTCAAGCCCCGGAGAGGACACTTCAAGATTGTATTTCACGGGGATAAGCTCATCCAAAAAGTCCGACAAACTTCTCGTAACTTTTTCGCAATCATCAAGGGTTACATCCTTTTCCTTTGAATAAAGAAAAATTCGTAAAAACCATCTATGATTTTCCTTTACAAATTCAATCTCAATAGGAATATAACCAAACCGCATAGCAGTATTTTCAATCAACGGGGTTATTTTTTCCAAAACTTCATGCCTGTTAATTTCCAGTTTCATAATACCGCCTTTCTTCTATTAGTGAAAAAAGAACGGGGTAGCCCGTTCTTTTTTGCATTGACAATACTGTCACTGGCAATATTATAAATTAAGTAATTATAAAAGTAAAGCCTATTGTAAAGTTTTTTACATTAGGCTTTTGCAGTTTCTTTCTTTTCAAGTTCAGCAGCTTTTTTGTCTGCCGCAGTCTTACCGCTTACAACATCTGCTTTTTCTGCGTTCAATGATTTCAAATCAGAATTAATGTCGCTGATTTCTTGCTCACATTTTGCAAGATCAGCTTTTGCTTCTTTTAATTGAGCTTCTGAATTTGCCTTAGATTGTTCTGCTTCTTGAATTTGCTGTTGAATACTTGCCAGAGAATCTCCGTTATTATTTGGATTTGCTCTTAATTGAGCCAACTGTGAACGTAATTTTGTAATAGTACCTTCTTGTTTTTGAATATTTTGATTTGCGGTGTTGATACTTGCAGTTGCTGTTTCTTTGCCTTGTTGTGCCGTTGCCAACAATTCCGTGTTTGTTGCGATTGAATCGTTAATTGTTTGTTGCTTGTTATCCAAATCTGCACTGATTTCTTTGCATTCAGCAGAAGTTTTTGCCGATTGAACTTTTTGTTGAGATGCCGAACCGACAGTGAAGGACGGAACTTCGCTCTGTACAGAATTTGTTTTGCCACCGTTTTCAGAAGGTTTTGCACTCTTAGCCTGTTGTTGAGCATTCAACTTAGCAATATCAGATGATGAATCCTTTGATTTTGAAGATTTGCTGTTTTTAATAATAGCAGCTACACCGGCACCGACAGCCCCGACACCGGCCGCGATACCAATACCTGCGGCTAATTTATTCCAAAAAGAGGATTTACCGGAATTGCCCGATTGTTGTAATGCACTCAAATCCACCATGCCTGCACGTTGCAACAATCTGCGTTCCATTGGTTGGGTCAAACCTGTCATAAGGGTCAAATCGTTTTTACCACTTCTGAACCCGCCGTTTGCGTAACCGATTGAGGTAGTATTTATGCCCGTTGCAATTCCGTTTCTGTCGTGTACGTAATTTGCCGAATTGTTAAATCGATATCCTGAAACGTAGTTTGCACCACGTTGGCTGTAAATGCTTGAGTTTGAAGCCAAGCCCGATGAAAAGGCATTATTTAATCTTGTAGTTGTAACATTTTGACTTGCTGTTGATTTAAGAGAGGATGTTGAAGTCGCAAAAACACCTCTGTCGTTATTGTTATTCAACGAGACAGATGAAGATTTTCTGTTGAAGGTCGGATTATTCGGTTTTACACCAAATCCGGCTCTCGTTTGCGATTGTAATTTGTTTAATTCAAGACTGCACATTTCTGTTTCTCTCTCTTATATACTTCTTATATATATAAACGTTTTTTGTATATAAGAATTGCGTATCATGCCTGCATTTTGTAACATATCTTTACATACCTCGTAAAATTTCTACAGAATTATCGACCTCTATTACTATTATGACTCTATTTTTAGATAAATAATCAATTTTTTGAATAATCTTAACATGATTTAATATTTTGACTTCAAAAAGTCGGGTTGACCATGCCCCCTTTTATCAGGGGAATTCACGCTACAGCCGAGATTACAATAGGAACTTTACAAAAGTTTAGTAAACTTTTAAAATCTGGCTGTATTACAGTGAAAACAAGGTATTTCAAAATTAATGAAAAATAAATGTAAAAAGATTGGCATGGATAAGGCTTTTATTGTGTTTTTTAATTTCTTTTATTCTATAATGGGGATACAAAAATCTTGGGAGGCGGGGTTAGTTAAAACCTCCGATTTAACACAAGATGGTGATGGAGAAAACAGATAGTTGTAAAAACAGAACAGAACCGATTTCGGGGAAGTTCAAAACAAAAAGACTTTAAGTTAATGTAAATCCTTTTTGTTTCAGAAATGAAATAGCGGACATCTTGTAAAAGAGTCCGTTTTTTTTGTTAACATTTCTTAAATCATCTGAATTTAGGATTACGGAGGGGTGGGAAATACGTTATAATGGAAAATGTATTAATATATATTAATGAAAAACAGGAGGTATTATGGAAAGATTTAACGACACCCTCAAAGCCGCTCAGGGCTTGATTTCCCATGAGGGGGGGGG
>ONYB01000211.1 GCA_900321895.1 uncultured Brachyspira sp. | reverse complement strand
TCTCTTACGATATCTGAAATGATTAAATCCGGCAATCCGCTTTGTCTTGTTCCTAAAAATTCTCCCGGACCTCTTAATTGTAAATCTTTTTCTGCAATAACAAACCCGTCATTTGTTTGAGTCATTATGTTTAATCGTTCACGAGTTTCCTGCGAACGTGAGGCAGATACAAGCACGCAATAAGATTGCAAAGCAGATCGCCCGACTCGTCCTCTAAGCTGATGTAATTGAGAAAGCCCAAAACGTTCGGCATTTTCAATTACCATCACCGTTGCATTCGGGACATCAACCCCGACTTCAACAACGGTTGTTGATACAAGAATGTCATATTTTTTATTCTTGAAATTCGCCATAATCTGTTCTTTTTCATCGTTTTTAAGTTTGCCGTGCAATAAACCGATTTTGTATTGAGGAAAAACTTCATTTTGAAGTCGTTCAGCCTCTATTGTTGCAGCTTTTGCAGAAAGAGTTTCACTTTCATCAATCAGAGGATAAACAAAATATGCTTGACGACCGGCATTAACTTCTCTTGCAATAAGATCATATACACCTCTGTGCGAAGAGGTTAGCGAGGTTATTATCGGCAACCTACCCTTTGGTAATTCGTCGATAATCGTCAAATCCAAATCGCCATGAACTGTCATTGCAAGGGTTCTTGGTATTGGAGTTGCGGTCATTGTTAAGATTTGAGGGTTTTGAGATTTTTTCTTCAAAAAGTTTCGTTGTTTTACCCCAAATCGGTGTTGTTCATCCACGACAATAGCTCCAAGATTATTAAACTCAACCCCTTCTTGTATAAGAGCATGCGTTCCGACTGCAATATTTGTTTGCCCGTTAATCAAGTCTTGACGAAATTTTTCACGAACTTTTTTCCCCTGACTTCCTAAAAACAGCCCAACACTAAGCCCAAGCGGAGTTAACCATTCAACAAGATTATTATAATGTTGTTGAGCTAAAATCTCGGTAGGAGCCATAAACGCACCCTGATAACCGTTTTCAATTCCAGCGAGTAGCATAATACAAGCGACGACAGTTTTTCCGCTCCCTACATC
This sequence comes from uncultured Brachyspira sp., assembly GCA_900321895.1. Classification (GTDB taxonomy): domain Bacteria; phylum Cyanobacteriota; class Vampirovibrionia; order Gastranaerophilales; family Gastranaerophilaceae; genus Scatousia. The sequence continues at coordinate 3,859 of ONYB01000211.1, read as the reverse complement.
CCCTTGTAAAAGTCTTGCCATCGGATGTTCAGAACTCATATCGTTCAAAATTTCATTAACTGCTTTTTTCTGCCCGCTTGTAAGTTCGAACGGCAAACTTTTTATAAATTTGTCAACAAGTCCGTCACTTTTAATTTTTAGGGCGAGTGCGGATTTCGAATTATTTTGCTCTCGAATTCGCACCAACTTTAACTGAACGAGAAAGAGTTCTTCAAAAATCAGACTAAATCTGGCATGCTCAAGGGAATTATTATCATCAGGAAAATGAATTTGCTCGACTGCCTGCTTTTTATCCATAAGCCCGAGGCGTTCTCGGATTTCGTCGGGAACAATATTCACAATGCTGTCTTTATACAGTTGAATAGCATTAAATATAGCCTTGCGTAAGGTTTTTATGCTTAAATTTTCACAAACGGTATAAATTGGCACAATTCGCCCCATATTCAAGTTTGAATTTTGACCCTCAAGAAATTCGCCTGTCATAATTGAATACGTTGGCTTGTCAAACGTTAATTTTTTGTCATAATTGTTTAATTTTACAGTACCGGAAAGCATAATTCCTGCGTTATGCGGAAATTGCGACTTAGTACGTTCAAGCGTGTAACGATTTCCCTTTGCATTAAAAAAACTTAAATCTATGCTGCCAGTTTCATCTGCGACCTTAACTTTTACAACCGAAAGATTATTTTTTGTATTAAATGCGGAAACGGATTTTATATAGCCGAAAATCGTTGTGTTTTCGCCCTCTTTTAGATTTCTGATAAGAGTTCGTGAAGAATAATCCACATGCTTTTTCGGGAAATAGCACATCAAATCGTTTGCGGTATAAATTCCAAGCTTATTTAATTTATATGCAACTTTAGGCCCGACACCCTTCACATACATAACATCAACTTCTGAGGGATTTTTCGGCAAATCTGCACATTTATTCTCAATTTCATCCGCATGCTTTGAGGTATTAATTTCTGATTTTATAACTTTTACAAGGGTTGCGATGGAACGTCGACGTTCATTTACCGAAGCAAAAGGATAATGCTCAAAAGTTTCGATTACAACAGCCCAGCGTGGATTTTTACCCGAAAGCTTATACTGTTTTTGAGCTTCTTGAAGAATAAACTTTGAAAAGCACTTGCTTTTGCCGCGAATATCTATGTAGCGGTGTTTTTCCTCTACCTCAATAGCAAGCTTAATTTGTTCAAGATTATCCAGCATGAAAGGCTCCCGTCCGTTTGTGCAAGCGGACTAAACCTTTGCTTTATCCAAGATTTTGTCAAGCATTCCTGTCATGCAATTTTGAAATCTTTCACATTCTTCTTTTGTTTTTGCTTCAAAACGAAGGGTGAAAACAGGTTCAGTGTTGCTTTGTCTGATTAGAGCAAAACCGCCATCAAAAACAATTCTCATACCGTCTAAAGTAATTATATCTTTGATTTTTGAGCCAAAAATTTCTCTATTATCCTCAACCATTTTTTGTACTTCTGCTAATGTTGATTTTTTAAGCTCATTCGGGCAAGGGTAACGAACTTCCGGGGAAGATGATACCATAGTAAACGGTTTTAGCATGTCTTGAATTGTGAAATTAGGATTTTTAGCTTTGTGCTTTGCAATGATTTCAATAATTCTACAACCTGCATAAATTGCGTCATCATAACCATAATATCTGTCTTTAAAGAAGGTGTGACCGCTCATCTCGCCCGCAAGCATAGCCCCTGTTTCTTTCATCTTGCTTTTGATAAAACCGTGACCGGTTTTTGTCATAATAGCTTCACCGCCGCAAGCGTCGATTGTGTCGTAGAGCGCTTGCGAGCATTTAACTTCACTGACGACTTTCGGAACAATCCCTTTCGGTTTGCAATCTTCAATTAAATCCAATGCATAAATCAAAAGCAATTTGTCACCTGTTAAAAACTGACCGCAATTATCAATAACACCGATTCTATCGCTATCACCGTCATAAGCAATACCAACATCGGCTTTTTCACTCAAAACTGTTGCTTTTAAAGTATCAAGAGTTTTCTCAACACTCGGGTTCGGGTGGTGGTTCGGAAAATTTCCGTCAGGTTCTGAGAAAAGTTCTACGACTTCACAGCCTAAATCTCTGTACAATTCAGGACCGACAATTCCCCCTGTAGCATTCGCACTGTCTACAACAACTTTTACTCCGTTTCCGACTTTGCCGAATTTTTCCTTCATTTCTTCAATATATGCGGGAATGATGTTATATTTTTGAACAGTGCCTGATTTTGAAGCTGGTTTTGAACCTTTTTCCAAAACTTCAAAAGTTAAATCTCTAACTTCTTTAATTTGATTTTCATTAAGAGTTTGTTTGCGGAAAGTCATTTTCATCCCGTTGTATTCTTTCGGGTTGTGGCTTGCCGTAATAATACATGCAGAAATAACATCTTTACCGTTGGTTAAACTATTCGGAACTCCGACAGTTTCAGAATAATAACCTATTGGAGTTGGAGCAAGTCCAAGATCAATAACATTTGCACCGGTTGACGTAATGCCTTCAATCAAAGCTTTTGAAAGTGAAGGGGAATGTGTTCTTGCATCCATGCAAACCGTCAAGTACATATCAGACGGAGTTTTACCGGATTCTCTTTCAAGATATTTTACCAAGCCTTTGCCTGTTGCGGTGTAAAGTTCTTCTGTAATATCTTCACCATAAATTCCACGAATATCATTTTTACCAAAAGCATGATTATATTTTTGCATGTTAAATTCTCTCCTTAAAATTTTCCCTATAGTATAATTATATCATGAAGAAAATAAGAAAATTTTGGATAAATTTATCAAATTCGCAAACATCTGCGGCTTGGATTTTTGTATTTCCTGCACTTTTAGGCATGCTTATTTTTATAATTATCCCGATTTTCTTCTCTTTTGGGCTTAGTTTTGCGAAATGGGATTTACTAAACCCTATACAGTTTGTAGGTTTAGATAATTATAAGGAAATTTTTACAGAACCCTTATTCGGCAAAATTCTTTTAAATACTGTAGTATTTGCCCTTGCAACGTCATTTTTCGGAGTAATTATTCCGCTAATCCTTGCTGCGATTATGAACAGCAAGATTAGAGGCGCTGATTTCTTTAAAACCGCGTATTTTTTACCGTTTATAACCCCTATGATAGTCATCGGAATCGTTTGGGAATGGATATTTGACCCGAATATCGGACTTTTAAATAAAGTTTTGCAAGTCCATATAAATTGGCTCTACGACCCGCATTGGGCTATGCCTGCCTTAATTCTTGTATCTGTTTGGAAATTAATCGGATACAATATGATTATTTTTCTCTCGGGCTTTAGCGGAATTTCTAACAGTATGTTTGAAGCCGCAAAAATCGACGGTGCAAACCCTGTTGAAACCTTTTTTTACGTTACAATTCCGCTTTTATCTCCGACTATTTTCTTTGTAGTAATTATTACGGCTGTGTCATCTTTCCAAATTTTTGATTTAATTTATTTAATGACCCAAGGCGGGCCTTTAGACAGCACAAATGTTTTAGTTTATGCAATATACAAAAATGCTTTTGAATATTTTAATGCAGGCAAAGCCAGTGCCATTGCCTACGTTTTATTTGTCATAATCCTTGTATTGACGCTGTTACAGTGGAATATGCGGAAAAAACTTGTCTATAATGAAGAATAAAATTTGCAACTTCTTCAAAAATTCTTGTGTTTTTTTGTTAACTTTTGTAAACAAAATTTGTCAAAAAAAGCAATTATTTACTCTTTATATACTTTATATATATAAGAGAGTAAAACAGAGGACAAGAATATGGTTTCTTACGTTAACAACAATAGCGGCGGATTTCAACCGAGAAGGGTTGGACAGCTTACCACAATGAGATATAC
>ONYB01000212.1 GCA_900321895.1 uncultured Brachyspira sp. | reverse complement strand
CGAAAGAACTCTGCTTGTCAAGTCCACAGGAGTTTTGAGCAAGCCGAACTGCTATCTGAATTGCGGAAATTCGGGCACAACAATGCGACTTATGTCAGGCATTCTCGCAGGGCAAGATTTCAAATCAATGTTAATCGGGGATGAAAGTCTTTCAAATCGTCCTATGAAACGTGTAATTGAGCCTCTAACTCAAATGGGAGCAGTAATTCATTCAACAAACAACCTTGCTCCGCTTTGTATTAATGGACAAAGACTTCACGGAATTACATACCGTTCCAAGCTTTCGACAGCACAGGTCAAATCCTGCGTTCTGCTTGCCGGCATGTTCGCAGAAGGTGTAACGACATACATAGAACCTTCTTTATCAAGAAATCACACCGAATTGATGTTGTCCTACCTCGGAGCTGATATAAATGTTGACGGGTTAAGTGTGACAATAAAACCATCAACTCTTGAGCCAAAAGATATTGAGGTTGTCGGTGATATTTCCTCGGCAGCGTTTTATATGGTCGCAGGTTTGATTGTTCCGAACTCTGATATAATCTTGAAAAATGTAGGGCTTAACCCGACACGTACTGGCATTTTGAAGGTTATTGAGCAAATGGGCGGAGATCTTGAGATTTTGGACGAACGTACCGTTTGCAATGAAGTTGTCGGAGATATCAGGGTTCGTTATTCTGAATTGAAGGGAACGACTATTGAGGGTGATATTATTCCGAAATTGATTGACGAATTGCCGATTATTGCGGTTCTTGCAACACAAGCCGAAGGGGAAACCGTTATCAAAAATGCGGAGGATCTTAGAAACAAAGAGTGTGACAGAGTTTCTGCCGTAACTACTATGTTGAAAAATCTCGGGGCAGATATAGAGGAAACACCTGACGGATTTATTATTTGCGGAAAAACTAAACTTCGTGGCGGAGTTGATGTTGAAACCTTCAAGGATCACAGGCTTGCGATGAGTGCTTATGTTGCAGGGCTTGTGTGTGAAAAGCCTGTTTCAATAAAGAGCTTCAACTGCGTAGATATTTCCTTGCCGGAATTTGAATACGGTTTTGCAAATTTAAAAATGTAACGATTATTTAAAATTTTTCAAAATTACGCAATTATTTCTCACAAAAATTGTTTATAGAAGTGTAGGTTATGTGTAAAATTTGAAAGGCAGATTTTATGGGAAATGGAATTAATACTCCGTATCTTGGTACAAATCCGTATTATGGATGGCAAGGCATAATAAGCCCTAAACCTCTTCCAAAAGTCGGCGGTGAAATTTATTTTAACGGAAAGGAAGATTCCCAAAAGAGTGACGGCATTGATGCCGGTACGGTTATTATGGGTGCAGGGCTTGCAGTTGGTGCATTTTTCTTAGGCAAAAACTGGAAAGTCGTAAAAAATTGGGCATCGAAACTTTTTAATGGAAAAACCGTAAAAACTGCATTAGAAAAGGCAAAGACAAAAGAATGGTTTGCTACAACAAATAAAAAGCACCGTATAAAAGGCACATCTGTTACGGGTGCAGCAAGACCGATTACTAATGCACAAGAGGCAAGAGTAATTCAAAATATAGAAACGAAAAATGCGAATGCGGCTTCGAGAAGGTTGGTAGAACAGCACATGGACGATGTTGTAACCCCTCAAATGCAAGCGGCTTATGATAGATCTATTGCGTATCAACCGTTAACCCAAAGTCAAAAACAGGCGAAAGCTGTACGGGAGGCACAAAACGCAGCACAGCGAGCAGAATTGAACACGGTTGGAAATACTGCAAAAGGTGGTGAGGCATTAGCTTCGGTTAAGACTTCCGCTCAAAAAGCCGAAAATGTAGCAAAAACAATTTGTGATGGACCACACCTAAATCCTGCAACTCAAAATACATATTATACTCAAAAAGGTAAAGTCGTGAAAATTAAGACGGCTAAACCTAATAGCAAAGGGGAAGAATTTATCACAGACCCTGTAAAAATCGCAAAACACATGGCAAAACACAACGTAAATCTTGAAACCTTTGCAATTCCGCAACAACTCTCAGTTGTTGCATAACAAGAATAAATATGCATTTCCCCCTATAAATCAGAACGGCTTCACAAGAGTGAAGCCGTTTTTTATTAACTAGATTTTTATAAGCAAAAATTCACTGTCCTTTAGGGCGACAACTTTGTGCTCTTTGTCTTTTTTAAACATTAAGAGTTCCCCTTCGCTCACGGTGAATTTTTCTGCGTCGAAGTGGAGCTCAATTTTGCCGTTAACGACGTAGACTGCGGCGTCTGCGGCTGAAGTGTGGGTGTCGATGATTTCATCTTTTTTGATAGCGATGACGGAAAGACAGCTTTCACCTTTTTCCATG
>ONYB01000214.1 GCA_900321895.1 uncultured Brachyspira sp. | reverse complement strand
TGATCCTGATGAAGAAGTTCCGCCGACAGCAGGTGCGAGCGGATATCAGGACGGAAATATTAACGACATAACCGGTGAAGAAGGAGAGTAAAAATGAAAATTTTATTTGCTGCGGCAGAAGTTGCACCATTTTCAAAAGCAGGCGGACTTGCTGATGTTGTGGGCAGCTTGCCGAAAGAATTGGAAAAACAGGCTGAAATCGCAATTTTTACACCGCTTCACGGATGTATTGATATTAACAAGTACGGAATTAAAGAGCTTGAAAACTCTGAAATGTGGTTGACCTTTGGAAATCAAGGTCACAAATTCAGATTGTTTATGTGCAAATTGCCGAACACAAACATAAACGTATTTTTTGTACATAATGATTGGTATTTTACCTGTTTTAAAGAGGTTTACCCGAAATGGTTGGATACTCGCTACGAACACGAAAGATATATCGCTTTTTCACTTGCAGTGCTTGAGTATGCAAAACTTTTGAACTTTAGAGCAGATGTTATTCACGCAAACGATTGGCATACCGCAATGATTCCTGTATACCTGAAAAGTAATTACAGATACGATGAATTTTGGAAGAATACAAAAACAGTTTTTGAAATCCACAACCTTGCATATCAGGGAGTTTGGTTTGAAGATGTCCTTGATTTTGCGAATATGAGAAAAGACATTGTATATAATGAATGGGGCGTTGAGCATTATGGCAAGGTTAACTGGATGAAAGGTGCAATAAACTATTCCGAAAAGGTTGTTGCGGTTTCTCCGACTTATGCAAATGAAATTCTGACCGGCGAATATGGCGAAGGGATGGATTATACGTTAAGAATGAATAAAGATAAAATAGTCGGAATTCTTAACGGAATTGACTATGATGTATTTAACCCTAAAAAAGACAAATCAATTATTAAAAATTATGATGCGAAATCTCTTAAAAACAAAGAGCAGAATAAAAAGCGTGTTTGCGAAGAATTCGGGTTGGAATATAACCCTGAACGACCTCTGTTTGCATGTATCTCAAGGCTTGTTCCGCAAAAAGGGTTTGACTTGGTGCGAGTCGCTGAAAACGAATTAAAAAATCTCAATGCGGATTTTGTATTCTTAGGCAGTGGAAATTCTGATTACGAAAATCTTTTGATTTGGCTTTCAAATCATTCGTCGAATATTAGAGCGTATGTCGGATATCGTGCTGATTTAGCAAATCAAATTTATGCGGGTAGTGATTTTTATCTTATGCCGTCAAAGTTTGAACCTTGCGGGCTTAGCCAACTGATAGCAATGCGATACGGTTCGCTCCCTGTAGTCCGAGCAACAGGCGGGCTTGAAGATACAGTAACAGGTTATCCTCTGGCTGATTCAACAGGATTTAAGTTCTGGGGTTACGACGGTGGAAGCATGATGTCTGCAATAAACTGTGCATTGAGTGTTTATCAGGACAAATACACATTCAACGCAATGCAAAAAACAGCCATGACAAAAGATTTTTCTTGGAAAAAGAGTGCCGTTGAATACATGAACGTGTATAAAGAAATTACGAAGTAAATGCTACTGTATTAAGTAAAATAACCACTTCATGCCAAAGATAATTTGGATGAGCTTTGCCTTTAAGAAGGTATTTGTCAACAAAGGATAGAAACTCAAGTGATGAGTTTAGATAAGCTTTTTTATAATTATAGCTTTATTTCACAAAGTGTCAATCGATTAGGTCGACGAGTTTTATTCGTTTTTACGCAAAAAAAAGTTGCCATATTGTGGCAACATTAAATAAACACGAGGATATTAAGAGAGAGAGTATAAAGTACGTTTTAGAATAAAACTTATATAATCAAACTTTTGTTTTTAATCTTTTTTATTTTTCCCTTTGTAATGTTTAAATTTCCCTTACATTTATATAAACAATTTTGGAATTTGAAAATTGACTTTTTTAAACAGTTTATTAAGAAATATTAACAAACTGTTGCTGATATCCTCTATATGACTGAATTTAGAAAAAATCTTGTCATATTCAAAATAAAATGATATAATCTTCCTATAAAGTAGAGAGATTTAAAAAAGATAGGATAGTTATGGAATTCGACGTAGAAGATTTTTTAAGAAAAGCGGTTTCTATTGCAGCATCTGATGTTCACCTTGCGGTTGGAGAGCACCCGACTGTTCGTAAGGACGGTAAAATCATGAAGATTAATATGCCGATATTGACGGATGATGATTTAGACCATGCTTACGAAGTTTTGTTGCCGAGAAGTGCTAAAGATAATCTTGAAAATGTTTATGACCTTGACTTTGCTTACGAAATTCCGGGGTTTTCTCGTTTTAGGGTTAATTTGAGCCGTCAGTTGGGTAAAAATAAACTTGTTATTCGTCTTATTCCTTATTATGTAAGAAAAATTCAGGAATTGAACCTTCCTCAAAGTATTGAACAGTTCGCAAAGTTGAACCACGGGCTCGTCCTTATCACAGGCCCTACAGGTTCCGGTAAATCTACAACTATCGCTTCAATCATTGATTATATCAATACAAATTATCCAAAACACATTATCACGATTGAAGACCCTATCGAATTTATTTTTAATAACAAAAAGAGTATTGTTTCTCAACGTCAAATTCTTGTTGATACAGCATCTTTTCCGGACGGTGTAAAATATGCCCTAAGACAAGACCCTGATGTCATTTTTATCGGAGAAATTCGTGACAGAGAAACCATTTCTTGTGCACTTAAAGCTGCTGAAACAGGTCACTTGGTATTTGCTACAATTCACACAAATGATGCTGTTCAGACTGTTGACAGAATTATAAATATGTATGAGCCGTCTGACCGTGATTTCGTAAGACATCAGCTTGCACAAATTATTCGTGGTACTGTTTCTCAAAGACTTGTTCCGTTAAAGGACAGTTCTGGTCGTCGTCCGGCATGCGAAGTTCTTGTTGTTACGTCTACGGTTAAAGATTTTATCGAAAAGGACGAACTCGACGGAATTTATGACTTGGTTAAGAAGGGTTCATTTAACTCAATGATTACTATGAACATGTCTTTGTATAATCTTTGTGTAAACGATTATATTACGGAAGAGGTTGCAATGCAGTTCTCTGATGACAGAACCGAGTTACAACAAATGTTGAAGGGTGTATATCAAGGCACTAACGGTTAATTAGTCATGGAATCTTTTGTTACTGATGCGATAAATTTGAAGTCTTATAATCTCAGTGAATCTGACAAAATTATGGTGATGTATTCACGTGACAGAGGGCTTATTCGTGGTGTGGCAAAAGGAGTTAAAAAGCCTAAAAGCAAACTCGGTGCGAGAATGGATTTGCTTGTTGCTAACAAATTGATGTTGCACAAGGGACGTAATCTTGATACGATTTCGCAGGCTGAGGCCTTTAACACTTTTAATGCGACAAGACGTAATATGGATAAAATCTTTTATTCTATGTACGTAACGGAAGTCGTAAATAATTTCGGGGTGGAGGATGACCCTTGTTCTGCAACGATTTTTGACTTGTTGTATGAAACTCTTTCTGCTATTTCAAAAGCCGAAGACAAAATTCATATTATGAATACTGTTTTGAAATTCCAGTTGAAGATGATGAGAGTTTCGGGGTTTTCGTTGGAGCTTGATAAGTGCTTGTGTTGCGGAAAACCTATTGAGAACGAAAATATGTATTTTTCAGGATATTTTGGCGGGGTTGTGTGTTTTGAGTGTAATCATAAGTACAATCTTTCGGATGTAATGCACTACAAATTAAGAGATTATCTTTCTGCGTTAGCTAATACCGAATTGGATGACACTTCCGAGTATGAAGAAAAAGCAACAGAGAAGGTCTGTTGCGTTTGTTTTGAACTTTTGAAATCTTATATTAATTCGCATTCTGCAAAGAAATTTAGATCAACCGAAATTTTGCAGGAGGTTGGTTAAAAAATATATTACGTTTTGTAACGATTTGGTAAAATCCTGAATTTATCCCACATATATATACTTTATATAC
>ONYB01000215.1 GCA_900321895.1 uncultured Brachyspira sp. | reverse complement strand
GTTCTGCACCTGATATTAAGGGAAAAGGCATCGCAAACCCGACAGCAATGCTTTTGTCGGCAATAGAAATGCTCAGATACATTGAAGAAAACAAATACGCAGACAAAATTGAGAAAGCACTCTTCAAAACCCTAGAAGAAGGCAAGTTCACTCCTGACTTGGGTGGGGAATGCACAACAACTCAATTTGCAGACGCAGTTATATCAAACTTGTAAATATCCTCCGAAGATATTACAAACAAAAGCCTCACCGTTATCGGTGGGGCCTTTTACTCTGTTAAACCTAAATCCTTAAGGAATTTTGCATTATCCGCAAGTTTTTCAAGTTTTTCATCCTCAAGCGGATCAACAATACCTTTTTCTAAAAGGTCATTGTACAAATCAACATGCGACTGATTTTCGGGATCAGAAAGAACAAGTTTTGAAAAATTCTTGATATCCGTCTGTCGCTCGTACATTTTCAGAGCCTTTTTAGAGAGGTTATCAAGGAATTCGTTTCTTTCCACATCAAATCCGAACTCAACAGGGGTAGTCATTCCGCCCGCTACGAGTTTTTTTGACTTTTTATTCAGTTTTTCGCCAAGTTTTCTAAAAAGTTTCATGACACATACCCTTGATAATATTATGCAATGTTTTTGTCAATTTTGCAATAAATCTTTTGATTTAGGGAAAGTCTGTTAAAATCTTGATTAATGTTTCTATTTAATCTATAATAATCTTGCTATTAAAAAAGGTAAGAAAGAGGTTCAAAATGCTTGATATAAAACTAATTCGAGAATGTCCCGACAAAATTAACGAACTTTTAAAAAGAAGAAATCCTGATTTATCGGTTGATGAAGTTATTAAGATTGATGAAGAAAGAAGAAAAATTCAAACTGCAGCCGACGAACTGAGAGCCAAAAGGAAAAGAGATTCACAAATGATTGGTGAATTGAAGAAAAAAGGCGAAAACACTGACGCTGTTCAAGCAGAAGTAAAGAAAATCGGCGATGAAATCAAAGAGCTTGAGGGCAAACAATCCGAATTAGATGAAAAGCAAAGAGATATTTTGCTCCATATCCCGAATATCCCTGATGAAACAACTCCAATAGGGAAATCGGAAGATGACAACAAAGAAGTTTACAAATGGGGCGAACCTCGCAAATTCGATTTTGAATTCAAACCGCACTGGGACTTGTGCGAAGAAAAAAATCTCGTAGATTTTGAACGTGGCGTAAAACTTTCACAGAGCAGATTTACACTTTACCGTGGTAAAGGTGCAAAGTTGGAACGTGCAATTATTAACTTCTTCCTTGACTATCACTGCGGAGAACAAGGTTATGAAGAAATTTTGCCACCGTTTATGGCTAACGCCGCAACTATGACCGGCACGGGGCAGTTACCGAAATTTAAGGAAGATATGTACAAATGCGAAAACGAAGATTTGTACTTAATTCCGACGGCAGAAGTTCCTGTTACAAACATTTATTCAGGCGAAATCTTGTCAGAAGAAGATTTGCCGAAATACATGACGGCTTACACTCCATGTTTTAGACGTGAAGCGGGATCTGCTGGTAAAGACACTCGTGGACTTATCAGAGTTCACCAATTCAACAAAGTTGAGCTCGTAAAACTTTGTACTCCTGAAACGAGCCGTGACGAACACGAAAAATTGACGGAAGATGCAGAAAAAATGCTCCAACTTTTGGAACTTCCATACAGAAGAGAAGCTCTTTGCACAGCGGACATCGGATTTTCTGCAAACAAATGCTGGGACTTGGAGGTTTGGATGCCTTCATACAACAACTACAAAGAAATTTCAAGCTGTTCAAATTACGGCGATTATCAGGCAAGACGTGCAAATATCAGATACCGTAGCAAAGACACGGGCAAGGTTCAATTTGTACACACAATTAACGGCTCAGGCTTGGCTGTCGGCAGAACATTTGCGGCAATCGTCGAAAATTACCAGCAGGCTGACGGAACAATTATTATTCCTGAAGTTCTCAGAAAATATACAGGATTTGACAAGATCTAATAAAAATTACAATAATCAAAAGGTCCGAAGAGCAAAATCTTCGGACTTTTTGTATAATTTCTAAAAAATATGCTATAATATATCCAGAATAGTATGGACAAAGGAGCAAAAATGTACGAATTTCCGTTTGAGTTGGATGATTTTCAAAAAGATGCCTGCAAATATATTGATGAAGGCAAAAGTGTTGTGGTTTGTGCCCCGACGGGTGCAGGCAAAACGGTTATCGCACAGCACGCAATTCATCGTGCTCTTGAAAACGGTACTCGAATTTTTTACACTACTCCATTAAAAGCACTTTCAAACCAGAAATATTCGGATTTCTCCGAGAAATACGGGCATGAGAAAGTCGGACTTTTAACCGGCGACACCTCAATTAACAGAGAAGCTCAAATCGTTGTCATGACAACAGAGGTTTTCAGAAACATGCTCTACGGCACTAATTTCGGAGCAGTTGCCGATAACATGAAAGATGTTCGTTACGTCGTGCTTGACGAAGTCCACTATATGAATGACGAGCAACGAGGTACAGTTTGGGAAGAAAGCATTATTTATTGTCCGACAAATGTACAAATCATTGCACTTTCTGCAACTGTTGCAAACGCAGATGAGCTCACGGCTTGGATTAACACGGTTCACTCAAAAACAGAACTGGTCAACACCGATTTCAGACCGGTTCCTCTAAAGTTTTTCTATTTTGACAGTTCCCAACCGGACAAATTACTGCCACTTTTAACACCGTCCGGTCAACTAAACAAAAAAATAAAACCTGAGAAAAAATTCTGGGGACACAACAGAAAAAAACAGAAATCTTACGTAAAAGATATAGTCCGAAATCTTCAAGAGCAAGACATGTTACCTGCGATTTATTTTACATTTTCAAGAAAAAAATGTGACGAACAAATGGAAAAATGTGCAGGACTTGATTTGGTAACAAAAGGAGAACGAGCTCAAATCAGACAAATTATAGATGATTACATCGCAGAAAATCCACATCTTTATAACAACAAACACATTGAATACCTTTTATGCGGTGTAGCATCTCACCATGCAGGACTTTTGCCGGCATGGAAAAGTTTGGTTGAAAAATTATTTCAAAAAGGACTTATCAAAGTCGTCTTTGCAACGGAGACCCTTGCCGCAGGGATAAATATGCCAGCTCGTTCAACAGTTATAAGCTCAACAAGCAAAAGAACGGACAGTGGACACAGAATGCTTACGGCAAGCGAATTTTTACAAATGTCCGGACGTGCCGGACGTCGAGGAATGGATGAAGTCGGCTACGTAACCATTGTCGGAACTCAATTCCAATCACCCGAAGAAGTTGCGGAACTTGTTTTAAGCGATGCAAACCCTCTGGAAAGTCGTTTTTCACCAAGTTACTCAATGGTTTTAAACCTACTTCAAAGATTTTCGCTCGACGAAGCAAAAGAATTAATTTTGAAAAGTTTCGGATATTTTTCTTCCGGCTCAAGACTAACTCCTCTACTACAGGCAAAATCTGCGTTTGAAGCTGAAAAAAAAGAACGAGATTTCGTCTGTCCGTTTAAGCATACCGATTCTCAACTTTTTGAATACGACAAACTCCGCCATATTTACGTACAAAACAGACAAACTTACAAAAAAATCTGCAAGCAGGAGCGTGCAAAAAATCGTCCGCTTTCGCCGGAAGCAATTCAATTTGGCAGAGAAACAAAAGCTATGCTTGAAAAAATGCACGGTTGCCCTTGTGACACCTGCAAACTTTACAAAAAACACTCAAAAAATATTGAGGTTATCGAAAGAATTAATTCACGTCTGAAAAAACTCGACAAAGAAATTGAACGCCAAAGAGATATCTTCTGGAACAAATTTTTGTCCCATCGTGCGGTATTGCAGGATTTCGGTTATCTTGAAAACGATTATCCGACGCCAAAAGGAATTACGACCTCACAAATCCGCTCAGAAAACGAACTTTTTGTTGCAGAGATTATCTTTTCGCATGTTTTGGAAAGCCTTACACCGTCACAGCTTGCAGGTGTAATTTGTGCAATTACAACAGAAGATTTGAGAATTGAAATTCCGTACATTCCGTTCTCAGAGCCGATTAGAAAGACTTTGAACCTAATCAGAAACATCAAGAGAAAAATCGAAAAAGTTCAAAACTCAAACAATGTCGAAGCTCCGCTTTACATCAATCCGTATTTTAGCTCTATGATTGAACTTTGGGTAGAAGGAGCAGAATGGGAAACAATTACCGAACAAATTGACATCGGCGAAGGCGATATAGTAAGAGCCTTCAAACGAGTTGTTGATGTTTTAAGACAATTCACAACAATAGATAATGTGCCTGAATCACTTGTGTTTACAGCACGAGAAGCTATTGATAAAATTCAAAGAGAACCGGTAAACATTGATTAATCTCTTTATTTGACACGCAATATTTTTTGACGTTTAATAAGTGTGTAATATACATTTATTAAAAATAAGGAATAGAGATATGCAAATTTCAAGAATTATGAATGCTAATTTTAGCAACACCCCAAAAGCTATAAAAAATCCAAACAAATGTTGTGGTCCTAAAAATGGAAATTTAATTAATTTTAGTAACGGACTTAGTGCCGATACCGTAAGTTTTTCAGGGGCTTCTCGTCAAAAATTCGTTACTGATGTTGTAAATAATGCCTTTGCGAAACTTTTCAAAGCCAGAAAAAACGGTGTTAATTCAACATATATGGCAACAGAAAAAGAAGTTAACATATTTTTAAGAGAAACCGAATTCGGGAAAAAAGCTCAGTTAACTCTTAGCAACGGTGTTTTTGGCGACAAGTCTTATATCAATTTAGAACTTAACAGAGAAAAAGGTAAACCTTTTTCAATCAAAGCTCTTGATAGCGATATTTCAGAAGATGATGCCGCAACACTTGCAAGCACATATTTAAAAGATTAATTGCCATAAGCATTATTACATAAGGGTTTAAGGTATTTGTAAACAAGTGTTACAAATACCTTATTTAGTTTTGTTAAACCCTTGATACAAAAGGGGTTGAGATATTTGTTAAAATATGTTACAATATTAGTAGGAAGAACCTGAAGAGAAGAGTTCAGGTTTCCGATGAGTGTTACTCCCCACCCCACTCTTAAATCAAAAAGGTATCCGGTTACTTTAAAAATGAGGTGACGCTATGGATACACTGTATGCTGCAAAAAAATGGTCTAATTTAAGGTTTGTCGAAATTTTACTTTACATTTCGGCTGTATGGGCACTATTAATGTCACAATCATTTTTGTTTAACACTCCACTTTTTGCCGACGATTTGAGGTTTGCAACCGCAACCCTCGCACCTGTCGGACTCAGTATTGAGCAAATTAAGTATGAAATGGAAACCCAATACTCAACAGAAGCCCAAGAACAAAAATTTAACGAAAACATTCGCAAAAAATATCCGAATTCGCTTATAAAAACTGTCGATAAAGGAATTAAACACATAAAACTTACAAGATATTATGACGGCAGACCTGTCCGAATTAATGTTGTTGAAATTAACACAAAACTTGCAAGCGATTTTGAAATTCGTCCGGCACTTTCTTCAAACGGCAACACAATCAAGTCAAAACGAACAATTACAACTATTGCCAAAAACTCCAACTCTGTTGCCGCAATCAACGGAACATTTTTCAAACCGCAAAACGGGATTCCTCTCGGCACTCTTATGATAAACGGGAAAATTTACACAGGGCCGGTTTATGACAGAGTTGCAATGGGAATTTTTGACGACGGCTTTGATATGGCTCGAGTTCAGTTCAACAGTACAATTAAAGCGGGCAATACAGCCGTCAAAATTGATAACATTAACCAGCCGAGAATGCTCTCCTCTTATGTCCTTGCTTATACGCAAGACTGGGGAACAATCGCTCCGGCAAGTCCAAAATATGGCTATCAAATAGCAATTCAGGGGAATAAAATCACGGCGTCCTCGTATTCTTCTCTTGAAATTCCAGAAAACGGCTATGTAATCGTCGGACCTGAAAAACTCTTGAAGCCTTTGACTTCTGAAAAACGAGTTAACGTAGAACTCGGTACAACTCCGGAATGGAGCGGGGTTAAGCACATCATCAGCGGTGGACCTTATCTTGTTAAAAATTCAGAGGTTTTTGTCGATATGACGGCACAAAGACTTGGGGCAATCGGAGGCAAAAATCCGAGAACAGCAATCGGTTACACAAAAGACAACAATCTTATTATGGTAACGGTAGACGGCAGAGAGGGAAGCTCAGTCGGCATGACTTTGAAACAACTCGCATATTTTATGAAATCAATCGGTTGTACAAACGCAATGAACCTTGACGGCGGCGGCTCAACAGTTATGTATGTTGACGGGACGGTAGTAAACAAACCGCAGGTAAAAGGCGGGATTAACATCTCAAACGCACTCGTTGTCGCACGAAAAGGATAACAAGTATTCCCTGCATTCGGCATCACCACCGAATGCAGGTGATCGATTTTTAAAAACTTATTTTAAAATTTGTTTTATATTATCCGAAACAAACGGGATGTAGCTGTACAAGCCAATAAAAGCCGTTATTGTCAGATAAATTACGACTGCGTAAATCACGACCTGAACGATTGAATAGCCGAGAAATACCGGCATGTTGAACCAAAACAAGAGCTGTGCAATAATTCTGTTCAAAATTGGCACTACAGCAAGCATATTTACCAAAATTCTAAACAAATAGTCGATAATTACAAATGCCAAAGACAAAAATATTGATTGATAAATATGGTAAAGGGTAAATTTTCTCGGTGCGGATTTCGTAATCATACCCAATACAAGCCAAATTACCCCGATAATACCTGTGGTAGGATAGGTCAGAGCCGCAACTATTCTCTCAATCATAAACGGTTTTGCCTGCTCTTGGTTGTACATCCTATGCCTCCATTTCCTTACGTTTTGTGTCGATGTATTCATCCATTATTTGATAATATACCAGCTTAAATTCATCGTTTTCAGGCTGAATATCTATAGCCGCCTTGTATGAACCGATTGCCTTTTCAATTTCGTTGTTCAAGTAGTGAGCATTACCCAAAAGCACGTATGTTTGTGCATCGTTTTGTGCAAAGTGAAGAACTTTTTTATATTCATCCATACCCTCTTCAATTCTTCCGAGGTTTGTATAAAGATTGCCCAAAAGTTGGTATGCGTTCGTTTGTTTAGGGAAGATTTCAATAGCTTTTTTGTACATTTCAATAGCTATATCGTTTTCACCGAATTCAGAAAGCGAAATTGCGTAACAAATATAGGCTCTGTAGTTGTCACCTTCCATTTTCAGGGCTTTTTCAAAGTAGCTGTATGCCTCTTCACGCTTTTTCATCAAGGTGTATGTGTTACCGATACAAATTGCAACAACTTTGTTGTCAATATTCAGTGCAAAAACTCGTTTGTACAATTCAAGTGCGGTTTCGTAATCAAACAACTTGAAGCAAACATTACCCATATCGACGAGTGCAGTTAGGTTCATCGGGTCAAGAGAAAGAGCCTTTTCGTAGTAAGCCTTTGATTCAATGTAATCCTCGTTATCATTGTATAAAAGTGCGATTGCGTTGTAGATTTCAGGATTCATTGAGTTCAAATCGATTGCCCTGTTATAGTAGAACAACGCTTTCGGGAAATTCTTCCATTCCGCAAAAACATTACCGATATTGTAGTAAATCAGGTAGTTTTTCGGGTTAATTTGCAACGCCTTGTTATAGTAAGAAAGAGATTTTCTGAAATCTTTTTCATAAAACCACATTGTCCCCATACCGACCAAAGCTCTAACATCGTCAGGAGCAATCGCAAGCAAGCTGTCCAACACAGACATTACCTTGTCATAATCCTGCAGTTCAAGATAAAGTTCTGACAATTTGTGATAAAGCTCAACATTTTTAGGCTCTTTTGCCATTGCAAGCATGGTTTCATTAATTTGTTTGTTTAAATTCTGTTTTTCCATAATATTATGTTATCTCTTTCTTAGTTATTTGTAAATTTATTTCGCAATGTAAAAATTACTTTTTGTAAGTTGAATACTCTTCCGAAGCCTCTTTCCATTCTTTCTCCGGAATAGAAAACGCATTGCTCCAGAATTTTTCTATCGCATAAGTTTCACGCTCTTCTTTGTGCAAAATATGAACGACAACATCACCGTAATCCAACAAATTCCAACGATTTTTCGCATCATTCTCCATTCTTACAGGAGCTCTGTTAAAGAGTTTCTTCACACGGTCTTTAACCTCTTCCATCAAGGCTTTTACCTGCGGAGTAGAATCACCGGTTACGATTACAAAATAATCTGCAAGCGAAGATACGTGGCTTATATTCAAAATTGAAATATCTTTTGCGAGTTTGTCATCCAAAATTCTTGCAACAACGCAAGCAAACTTTTGCGAACTTAATTCTTCTGTCATAATTATCCTTCCGTTTACCCCAATTATAACAGAAAATTTCAAATTTTAAAAATTGTAAATATAGCTTAACCTTAGTTTTTGATATGCTGTTTCAAAGAACTTGAATCAACTATTGTTTTGTTAAACATGTTAATTCCGGGGTCAACGACTTTTGGAATAAAAGTTTTTTGAACATAATGATAAATAGGTTTCAACGTCAATGCCAAAGCGACAATACCGCCTGCGGTTTTTACGAGTTTATTTTTTATCAAAAGTTTGTTTTCATAATTTTTCAGGGCATAACGCAGGGCATCATTTGCGTAATCCTTACCATAAGTGGCTTTGAGCTGTTTTTCCTCATCTAAAAACTTATTGTAGCTGTGTTTTGTTAATTCTGACGGCTTATGACCTTTGAGAAGTTCCTCCTTCAATGTGTAGAGCTCTTTCACATTCTGCTCTGCAAACTCGAAAATTTTATTCGGGTCTTTTGTAACAAGTGCATATTTTTTTGAAAAATTCTTTTTCGTACGCTTATAAAATCCGTCAGTTTGCTTTTCTTTTTCACGAGCTTGAATTTTGTTTCTCAAAGAATTCAAGACAAATTCTTTAAAATTGTCGTAATTGCTGAGCCTGTCACCTACACACTGGTCAAGGGAATGCTTAATGTGGGTGAGAGTAGCTTCTTTAGCGTTTACGCTAATTCCTTTGTTTAAAAATTTGCCGAGAGGGGAAACCGCCTGTTGCCCAAGATAAATTGCCCACGCAGGTAGCAAAAAACCACCGATGCCTTGATAAATTGCCTGCTCAACTCCTCTTTTCCCGCTCGGAGAATACTTTGTTTTGTCGTTTTTGTATTTGTCATAAACATCCGCCCCAAGATACAAAATCGTCGGAATCCAAAGAGCCTGTGCAGTTTTGGGTGAAATTTCATGCACTAAAGCACCCAGTTCTGTTGAATACAGCACGACATTCAGCCAGTCATTTGCGAGCGGATCTTTGTACTCTTTTTCCTTTTTCCTGTGCGACGGCTTGTTTTTGGGCGGATTTATCGCTGTATTTTTAATGTTATGTGTAGCACACAGGCTATCCGTGGGGTAAATCAACGTTGTTTTCCTCTGTCATGACATTTATATAATACACGTAAATAAAAAAATTTGCTATCTACTTAGTTTGAGATAAAATTTTGTTATGAAAGAGTTCAAAAAATTTAAAATTCATTCAAAATATGCCCCGTCAGGCGATCAACCAAAAGCCATAAAAGAGCTTGTGGAAGGGCTTAATGAGGGTGACGATGCACAGACACTGCTCGGGATTACGGGTAGCGGGAAAACTTTTACGATTGCAAACGTTATCGAGCAGGTTCAAAAACCGACCCTGATTATCGCACACAACAAAACTCTTGCAGCACAGCTTTACAACGAATTCAAAGAACTTTTTCCGGAGAATGCGGTAGAGTATTTCATCAGTTATTACGACTACTATCAACCTGAGGCGTATATTCCGAGAACTGACACCTACATTGAGAAAACGGCGTCAATTAACGAAGAAATCGACCGACTTCGCCACAATTCCACAAGAAGTCTTTACGAAAGAAACGATGTCATAATTATCGCATCTGTAAGCTGTATTTACGGTTTAGGTTTGCCGGAAAACTATTTTAAAGGCTCGGTAGAATTAAAAGTCGGAGATGAAGTCGACCGTGACGACCTTTTAAGACATTTGATTAAGGTTCAATACACTAGAAATGACCTTGTTTTGGAGCGTTCAACCTTCCGAGCAAGAGGCGATATTGTCGAAATTATGCCTGCTTACGAAAAAATTATCACACGTGTTTACTTTTTCGGTGACGAAATCGAAAAAATTATAAGAATTGATAATGTTACCGGAGAAATTATTGAAAACTGCAACAGTGCCGTTATTTATCCGGCTGTTCATTATCTTTCTTATGACGAAAATGTTGACGAAACCATCGGGCTTATAAGAGAAGAACTTCAACACCGCTTAGTCGAATTAAACAATGAAAACAAGCTGAT